>CAXTUE010000271.1:0-6744 GCA_964247355.1 uncultured Ktedonobacteraceae bacterium
GATGTGATGAATGTGGTCCCTACAGGCACTTCATGCATTCCTTAAGAAACCTACTGTTGAAAGGTGCCATTGTCCCCACTCAAGCCTAAGTGAACACCTATGGTGCTAGTCCCCTCGTGGGCTTATGTATTTTTAGCTACGAAGTGCTTTTTTCGCCGCGAGAATGCCAGGATCAATCGTAGCAGCCATCGTATGGCGCACAAACAGAATCGCATCATACACCTGTGGCATCACGCTCAAACGCGAGGAGCCGCCTCCAAGCTGAGCAACCTTTAGCGCGTTATCGCTATAGGTTCCACCAATGTAGTATTGCTTGAGTGGATCGAACAACCAGACCTCGTTCGGGTTGTCTGGGTTGCGTCCACGCAGCGTCAACCAGAGTTGGCCATAGCCAAGCTGATTGAGCTTGCTCGATAAACTGGCTCTCGCAATCCCTGGTACCGTGAAATTTCTCATTACTAGCTTGTCTGTATCAAGTGCTATAAACTGCCCTGCATAAAAATCTGTCGCCACAGCAAAGTAAGCGTCACCAAGCTTATCGGCAATCATCGCGCCACTTGAACGCGTACCAGGATAATCGTAACCACGTCCAACGTGTGCATCATGCGCCCAGAAAATGCCCTTACTAGCAGACCCCTCAAGATCACTGATTGACAGGACATTACTTGCCAGAGCCGTTTCGCGTGGATCGCCATGTAGCGTACGCTCTTGAAAACGCTTCCAGAATTTTGCCCACTGATTTGTGGTTACGTAATAGTTGAGCACTGGATCGGTGGCATCAATATAGCCCAGCAAATTCTTGTACAGCAAGTGGGTAAAGTGTGCCTCACGACTTGCATCATTTGGCGGAAGAAATGGCGCGATGCGCTGAATTGCGGAGCGTATACCATCTTTGAGCATCGTTACTCGTGCCTGGACCTTTGCTTCATCTAATCCATTGTGGGCATAATCGCTTGAACTGAAGCCCTGAAATGCATCAAGTTGCGTACCATAGCGACGAACATCTGTTAATGCCGCTACAGCATCACTAGAAGCAGCAAATTGTTGCTCGAACGTATTCACGATAGCTTTCCAATCCTGATTGTCACAACCATAGAAGCGCACCATGTCGTTAGGATGTCCCTGGTTCCATGCCCTGAGCCAGCTTAGAAGTGTGGCATATTCTGGTGCATTCCACGCGATAAGTAGTGGTGCGAGTGCTTGCTGTGGTGTACCAATACCCTGAGTAATATACTTATTGATGGTGATGCCATCACCAATCTCGGCTTCAAGTACGATAAAGCGGTATCCCTTCTGGCTCACAAGATACTCAACCAACCGATTGCGCAGCTTGTCAAAATCCTGCGTACCGTGTGTCGCTTCCCCCAGCCCAACAATGCGCTTGTTATCAAAATTGCTACCGAAGCGTTCAAAGTCAGCAAAGCCACTGCCCATCTCCTGCGACTGAATCGGCGCGACCTGTGTACGCAACCAATCGACACGAGGGTCGCTTGTAGTTTGCGCTGTCGAGGAACTACTCCCTGATTTTCCTTGCGTACTAGCTCCTGAATCACAGGCACTTATCGTAAGTAGAGTAAGGAGTAGGAGGATTACAAAGGGAACAAGTTTTTTCTGTTGCATGAAAATTTCCTCTTCCGTTATTCGTAACGCAGGGCAGTAATTGGATCCTGCCGCATCGCTTTAAGTGCTGGAAATGTCCCCGCTAAGAGTGCGAGCAGTGTGATACCCGCTAGTACCAGGAGGAGCGTACCAAAGGGAAATGCGAGTGCTTGAATGCCTGGTAGTGTATCAGCAAGTGATTGTGCGATAAGCGGATTGAGCACGAAACTGAGCAGGATCGCTATGAGAATACCAAGTACGCTGCCCCATAAGCCTATCAATGCCGCTTCAAAGGCGAAGAGGCCGAAGATTTTACCGTCTTGCATGCCCAGTGCCTTGAGCAAACCTACTTCGCGTGTGCGCTCGGTTACGGCCATGTAGAGCGTATTGACAATCCCAAAGGCGGCGGCGAAAATGGCAATGGCACTGAACAGTCCCAGCACTAATTGCACATTGCCGACAAGTTGCGTGATAACCGATAATGCATCTGCATAGGTGCTTGTGTTGATGCCTTTCGCTTGCAACGCTTGCTGCACAGCGTGCTGTTGATCCGCCGATAACCCCGGTTTAAGAAAGACGGAAGCTGTATTATAAGAGTATTCCAAGTCAGAGACACCGCTTGACTGCCATTCGTTGATGCTTTTAAAGACGGGCGCATTGATCAGCGTTTGCGTGTTCAGAATCAAAGAGTTCGCCAGTACAGCTTTCACGGTGAATGGGTAGAGTTTGGTATTTTTGAGTTGATCTTGAAAGACAAGCGTGATTTGCTTCCCAATTACGTCCTGTGGTGAGCGAAAACCTAATGCATCAACAAAGCCATAGCCTAAAGCAACTGAGTTCGTTCCGGCACCTACATCTTGTAGCTGACCCGCAATCGTTGCGTACCGCATCGTCGGAATGAAGTCCGAAGCAGTAGTTTTATACTTCTGGTCTCCATACGCAAGATACTGCGCGTTGATCAAGGGTTCCGGCTGGACGCGCAACACATTCGGTGTGCGACGAATAGTATCCAGGTCTTGTGCATTGAGCAGTTGATTGCCGAACTGGTTGGCATTGGGCTCATATTTTGTTGGTTTGGCACCAATACCAGAAACTGAACTACTGCTTGAGCCTTTTAGTGCAACAAGTGTATCTGGCACATTGAGAATCGCGCTTTGCGTTGCGACATATTGCTTTAACCCTTCTCCCAATGCGATGGTCGTGGTCAACGTGAACGCGCCAACGACGATGGCGAGAATGGTCAAAATTGAGCGTACTCTTGACTGTGTAAGGTTCCTATTGGCAGTTGCAAGCAGGTCTGTAAACTTCATATTCTTTTCCCTCTCGGCCCTAGCCTTGCGCTATTTGACCATCGACGATCAGCACATGACGCTGAAACAAACGCGCAAATTCCATATCATGTGTCACCACAATCAGCGTCTGCCCTCGTTCGCGATTGATTTTGAACAGGAAGTCCATGATTTGTTTGCCCGTCGTCGAGTCGAGGTTGCCCGTCGGCTCGTCGGCAAACAATATCTTTGGACTACCGACAAGCGCACGTGCAATCGCGACGCGCTGTTTTTGTCCACCCGATAGATCGGTAGCCTTATTCTTCGCTTTCGCTGTCAGGTCCACGAGGTCAAGGGCTTGCTTGCCTAACTCATCGTGCTTTTGCTGCAGCATACCAGCGATTTTGAGCGGTAACGTCACGTTCTCCAGAACGCTGAGCCTGGGCAAAAGAAAAAACTGTTGAAAGATAAAACCAAATGCTTCGCCACGCAACTGGGCAAGCTGCGTACCTGAAAGGTCCATTGTATTACGTCCATCAAAGCGAATCTCGCCCGATGTGGGCTTATCTAGTGCCGCTAGTAGATGCATCAACGTCGATTTGCCCGAACCGGATTTGCCGATAATCGCGATATTTTCGCCCTGCTGTATGTCTAGTGACACGCCACGCAACGCCTGAAACTCGTTTGGTGCATGTCCATACATCTTTTTTACGTCAATCGCCTGAATAAGCGGCGCGGAACCGTTTGGCATCGTAGGATACTGTGCTTGTGCCTGCGGCGTAGTGGAAAAGGGACGTTCCATAAATTTGTGCTCCTTGTGTCGTCTGTACTTTAAACCGGCAAGGGCACCCGCTGCCTTTATCATTCCCCGAATGCGGCTCAAGGAACGCCCCTACCATACAACGTCGACGCGTGTGGATCGGGTTCGTATATGGTAGGGGCGTTCCCCTTGCGGGCGCCCTAGCTTATCTCTAACCCAAGTATGCACGAATTCAAGGATATGCTACAATTACAATGTTCAATCAACTAACATACAAGTCAATCAACTAGCACACAACTTGCCTGTGTTCTACAGATAAGAAGGTATATCCATCATGAAGCCTAACTACTACCTGCGAGAAGAGCGCAAGCGGCGCGGCTGGTCACAGGCTCGACTTGCGGAACTACTGGGTACCGAGGCCGTTACCGTGGGGCGTTGGGAGCGCGGCATCTCCTTCCCTTACCCATATTTTCGCGAAAAGCTCTGTCAGCTTTTTGGGAAAAGCGCACAGGAATTAGGACTACTCGACAATGAAACCGAGCACCCAACTACAGACTCTATAGACATCACCATACAAACCTCGACAGTTCCATCCTCAGCTCTATATGATCCCGCCATACCTTTGCCACTACAACACCCTCTTATTGGGCGAAATACGTTGTTCCTCACACTGAAACAGCAACTCTTGCATGGGAACCGTCCGGTTGCCCTTTACGGATTGCCAGGAGCGGGAAAAACAACGCTTGCGACCTCTCTTGCTCATGAGCAAGAAATTCTTGCCGCCTTTCCTGATGGCGTGTTGTGGGCTGGTTTAGGTCCACAACCAAATCTGCTTGCTCTTTTCAGTCGGTGGGCGAAATTATTAGAGGTACCTGCAGAAGAAATGAGTCTTTTGCATGACGAGCAGTCGTGGGCGAAGACGCTGCGCAGTGCCATCGGCCTACGCAAACTACTACTCGTTATCGACGATGCGTGGCAGATCGAAGCCGCTCTTGCTCTCAAAGTAGGTGGACCAAACTGTACGTATTTACTGACAACACGCTTTCCTCAACTTGCTCTTCTCTTTGCCGATACGAGTACGGTGTGCGTTCCAGAACTGACGCTAAGCGATGGTATCGCGCTACTAACGCATTATGCTCATGAAATGAGCGTAGTCGAACCAGAGACGACTCAACTGGTGCAAGCTGTCGGCAGTTTACCGCTTGCCTTGACGCTAATGGGCAAGTACCTCGCGCTACAGGGGCACGGAGGACAGGAGCGGCGTAGACGCGCCGCCATAATGCGACTCCAGAACGCCGGAGAACGTTTGCATCTAGCCTTACCTTGGTCTCCACTTGAGCGATCATCGAGCTTGCCGTCAGAGTCTACCTTGTCATTGCAGTCTCTTATCAAGGTCAGTATTCAATTGTTACCCGAACAGGCGCAACAAGCTTTTTTCGCCCTCTCAGTCTTTCCCGCCAAACCCAATAGCTTTTCAGAAGAGGCGGCACTTGCCGTCTGTGCGGAGACAAGCGACCTGCTTGACCTACTAAGCGACACCGGGTTACTAGAGAGCAGTGGCCCTGACCGCTATATGTTGCATCAAACAATTGTTGACTTTGCACGTTCCTCCCTCCAAGACCCTATGCCTGAAAAACGCATGGTAGCCTACTACGCTGACTATATAAAGCGATACACACAAGACGACAACATGCTAGCGCGCGAGAACGAGAATATTCAGATAGCACTGGAGCTAGCACACAAGTTGGGCATGCAAAAACAATTGGAGCAAGGCGTGCTGCATCTTGTTCCCTCTCTACAACGCCGTGGTCTCTATACTTTGACAAACACACTGTTACAGCAAGTATATGCAGTAGCAAAAGAGCAGCAAGACAAACTTGCCCTTGTCAATACGTTGTTGCTACTAGGAGAGGTCGCTGAGTGGCAGGGGGAACACACGAAAGCAAGCAATTATCTTCATGAAGGGCTGGTATTTGCCAGGCAACTTGACGATCAAGAACGAGTGAGTGCTGTGCTTTCATCGCTGGGTATGGTGACGATGCAGCGCGGAGACAACATACAAGCGGAGAACTATCTCTCTGAGGGCTTGCAACTTGCACGTCAACGGGGAGATGAGAGACGCACCAGCGAAATATTCAGACACCTGGGACTCCTCGCAATGCAACAAGGCAATGCTCGGCAAGCACAGCTTTATTTTCAAGAAGGATTAACGTTTGCACGTCAACTGCGGAACAACGAACAGATTTTTCGCCTGCTTATCAATGTAGGCATGGCGGCAAAAGCACAGAACGATTTTCAGCAGGCCGAGCGTCAGTTTACTGAAGCTTTTACGATTGCACAGCAAAGCGCGGCACAGTACTATATTGGTATCCTGCTGATCAATTTAGGTCAACTTGCAGCACGACGCCAGGATTTTGTACAGGCAGAGCACTTTTTCCAGGAAGGACTCACGCTAGCACGTCAATTACGGCATAGGCAACTCATTTGTAAACTTCTGATAAATCTTGCAGAGGTATTGAATCAGCAGAAACTATATTCACGCGCTGTAGTTGCTTGCCAGGAGGGATTAGTGCTTGCACGTCAGCTAGAGCTACGTCAAGATACATGCATGCTCCTTACTATGCTAGGTAAAATTTTCGTCGAGCAACATGACTATGTACAAGCCGACTCTCACCTACAAGCCGCTCTAACACTGGCGAAAGAGTTAGATACCCAATGGTTAATTGATATAGTTCTGAGTGGAGTCGGAGAACTCTATCTGCATACCGGACGTTTTGACGAAGCAATCTCCATCTTTAAGCAGTTACAGGGCACACTGGGCAAGCAAAGTCATGCAATCGAAGCACAAATTCTCTATAAGCTAGGCTGTGCCGAGGCGGGCAAAGGAAACTTTGAACAAGCCAAAACTCTTGGTAAAGAGAGCCTTGCGCTACTTGTCGATGAGCCTCCCACCGTAACCTCCGAGATTGCACAATGGCTAGAGCAGTTACCAGAGCAAATTCAGAGCAGTAGTATAATTTAAAAATGAGAACACATAGTCCGAGGTAGGGACGGCATTCATCACGTCCGTCTCCCAATATACGCAACCAAGACAGGCGTGATAAATTCAGCCGAGGT
>CAXTUE010000272.1:0-3231 GCA_964247355.1 uncultured Ktedonobacteraceae bacterium
TCAGGGTCGTGTTGATTGCGGTCCCTACCTCCTATATATCCGTATTAATTTGTAAAAGAGCATCATCGGTCCCTACAGGTGAAAATAAGGAGCACATGAAGACAAAAAAACAGATGTTTGAAAGCCGTAATGTACGGGTTTCTGATCTCACTATACATTATCGCGTATCATCGAATATTCTCCCTGCTGACACTTCAACGATTGTCATGGTTCACGGACTCGCGACTTCCAACACATATATGCTGCCAACCGCCCATGAACTTGCCTCTTCTTATCGAATTTACGTCCCCGATCTTCCCGGTTTTGGCAAAAGCGCAAATCCTCCGCAAGCATTTACAGTGTCGCAACTTGCCGATGCACTCGCGCAATGGATGCAGGCCATTGGACTGGACAAGGCAACTCTACTTGGCAACTCGCTTGGCTGTCAGGTTATCGCACTCTTCGCATTACGCTATCCCGCCTGTATCGAGCGCGCAATACTTGTTGGTCCCTCGATGGACCCGCAAGCATTGACCGCCCATCAGGAGATTGCCCGTTGGGTAGCAAATATTCCTTTTGAGCCACCTTCGCTTTTCCCTATCATGATTGGCGACTTTTTTCACTCTGGTCCGCTACGCACAGTCCGCACACTACAACATGGACTAGAAGACCGCATCGACGAACACCTGCCACACATGCAGATACCAACGCTCATCGTGCGTGGCTCACGTGATACCGTCGTGCCACAACGCTGGGCAGAGGAGGCAAAAAACCTGTTGCCCAATGGCAAACTCGTCGTCATCGCGGGTGCCGCACACGATGTCAACTACAATTCACCTACGCAACTCGCGAATGTTGTAAGGGAGTTTATGTAGGGGCCTTATTCCCCCACCGCTTCCCCGCGCAAGAACGCTTCGACGGCGGCATTGAATTGCTGCGGTTGATCGAACATGGCGACGTGGGCGGCGCGTTTGAATGTGAGCAAGCGAGCATTGGGCAGTTCTTCGCGCAGCATACGACCCAGCGATGGCGGGACAAGCGTGTCGTTCTCGCCCCAGATGAGCAGGACAGGCCTGGTGATGCGCTGTATATCTTCGCTGATATCGAGGGCGATCAGGTCTCTTGTCGCTCTAAGAAGTGTGATTGGACCTGCGCGCAGGCTATCGTAGGCCAGGATGGGGAAGAAGCGCGGCGTGAGATAGCGCACGGCCTCAAGCAAGGGCAGCATATAGCCCAGAACACTGCGCGCGACTGGTTTGAAGGCGGGGTCGACGAGCACCATGTATAAAACGGCATCGGGTCGACGCATGGCAATCTCCATGCAGATATAGCCCCCCATCGAATGCCCGATGAGGTGCGTTTGCTGCAAGCCTATCGCATCCATCCATGCCAGTAGCCAATCGGCGGCTTGCTTCAAGGCAAAACGTCCATACCTGCGCCGCGCCCCGCCAAACCCTGGCAGATCGACAAGATAGACTTTGTAGTGTTGTGAGAGTTCTGGCACATTGCGTCGCCACCAGAGCGTGGAGCCAGATAAGCCATGCACCAGCACAATCGGCTCCCCCTCGCCAACCGTCTGGTACCGCACATCGTAGTTACCAACCTGTACCGTGTGAAGAGTTACCTTGACCATGAATATCCCTTGCTAAAAAGTTTGTGTAATCTAGCATATCACCTACGTTCTGAGCATGTCACCTGCCCTTTACTGCGAACGTAATAGCCTTATATAGCCGGAGGACGCGAACCACCTGTAGGGGTCTAATTCATTACACCCGTGTTGGCAATTGACCACGTGGCAGGTTTGTTGAACATGACCTCAATCCTGGGAACGATTGTGGTTGCCGAACAGGGTGTTATGAATAAGACCCCTACAGGTTCAACGTGTGCGGACGTTTGTTGTGGTGGGAAGAATGACGTAATAGAATTAAGGTCCATCATGCATTTTCGCGTTATTTATGTGATATAGACAAGGAAGGGTTTAAGGGATATCGACATGAAAATATTGGTCCTAAACGCTGGCTCAAGCAGCCAGAAGAGCCGCTTATATGAGATTGGCGAGACACTATCAGCGACCGCTCCTAAACCACTATGGGCGGCGGATGCCGATTGGACGAAGGACAAGGGGGCGGCCTCATTAGATATTTCGACAGGGGATGGCAAGCAGGTGCAGCAGGAGGTGTCGGCGGATTCGCGTCCACAGGTGATTGAGCAGACGCTGAAAACGATGTGGAGTGGCGAGACGAAGGTGCTGAATTCTGCTGCGGACATTGATATCGTGGGACACCGCGTTGTGCATGGCGGTCCCGATTATCGCGAGAGCGTCTTTATCGACTCGAAGGTGAAGGACGACATACACAGATATGCCTTGTTCGCGCCCTTGCACAATCCCGTCAATCTTGAAGGCATCGAGGCGGTCGAGCATGTGCTTGGCGATAAAGTGCGGCAGGTCGCGACCTTCGATACCGCCTTTCACAAGACACTACCCATGCAAACCGTTGTCTATCCTGGCCCGTACGAATGGTATGAGCAGGGCATCCGGCGTTATGGCTTTCACGGCATCAGTCACCAGTATTGCACGGAGCGTATCGGGCAAATCCTGCAGGAGGACGAGGCGCGCCTACGTATCATCAACTGTCATCTTGGCAATGGCTGTTCGCTTGCGGCTATACGAAACGGCGAGAGCTTCGATACGACGATGGGCTTCACACCGCTTGAGGGCCTCATGATGGGTAGTCGCTCCGGCACCGTTGACCCCAGCATCCTTATTTACCTGCAACGCGAGAAGGGCTATACCGCCGATCAATTGGATACGATACTTAACAAAGAATCGGGCCTCAAGGGGGTGTCGGGCATTTCAAATGATATGCGCCAGATACACAAGGCGATTGGCGAGGGCAACGAACGCGCGAAACTGGCGTTCGACATCTATACCTACCGCTTGCGCTACTACATCGGCGCGATGGTTGCCGTGCTCGGCGGTGTAGACGTTATCTCGTTCACAGGCGGCGTTGGCGAACATGACGACCAGTTGCGCGCCGATGTGTGTCAGAATTTCAGCTTCCTCAACCTCAAATTGGATGCACAGAAAAATAAGCAGTCGCCAGCCGATACGGAGATTTCGACCGACGATTCGGATGTACGTGTGTTGATTGTACATACCGAAGAGGATTGGGAGATCGCGAAGGAGTGTTGGAAGGTGACGCGGGGATAATAGCAGTGTGGTAGGGACCGATTTATCACGTCCTTTGCACC
>CAXTUE010000272.1:3331-6363 GCA_964247355.1 uncultured Ktedonobacteraceae bacterium
TGACGCGGGGATAATAGCAGTGTGGTAGGGACCGATTTATCACGTCCTTTGCACCACCTACAAACGTTCGAGGAAAATGCACACGTTTCGGCATCCCTTTGACGTTGTGTGTTGCCGAGAAGGACGTGATAAATCGGTCCCTACGACGTTCCGTTGTATGTTACGCGGCATAAATGCTGCGTCCGTCGCCGTCGTAGGATTCGTAGATGTGCTGGAAGATTTCGTTCCACTTGATTTCGCGCAATTCGGGACTATACACGGAGGGCAATTCCTGGCGCAGGGTGTCGCGAACGGTTTTGCTGACGGCGGCCCTGGCTTGCTGCTTCTTGCGCCAGTCGAGGACGAGCTTTTCGCGCTTGAGCGTTTCGAGCAGGGTACGCACGATGCGCTTGACCTGTTCACGCTCTTTGTCGCTGAGGGCAACGCCGTTTTCTTCGGACTTCAGCAGCATGTCGAAGACGGTCAGTTCCTCCTCGGACAGGTGCTCGGCGAGATGGCGTTGCTCCTCGGTTTGCAGGCTGTCGCGCACGAAGTTCAGTAGCGAGTCATAGAATACGTCGACATTCGCGCTGCCTTCGTTGTAGTCGGCGATGATGCGCTCGAACTTTTCCTGGTAGTTGATGCGACCCTTGTTGAGCTTCATCATGGCGTTGAGTTTGCCCACGATGGCACTGCGCAACTTTTCCGCCTCGGTATGCTTGTAGGCGGTGGCGAATTTCTCGCGCAGAGCGTCGAAGTCGATTTTGCTCAGGTCGAGATAGCGGCCCTGCCCGTAGTCTCCGCTCGACTCGCGGATGATGTACCGCCGCGCCACAATCGAGGTATCGACCAGTCGCTCGACCTCGGCCATGACCGCGCTAATCTCGTCGGGGCTGGCGGTATCGCGCCGAATTTGCAATACGAGCGTGGCGAAGATATCGTAGAGTGCCTTGAAGTCGTTGGCTCTGGGATGCGGCAAAATCGCTTTGTAGAGTTGCGCCACGAGACGCGCCTGTTTCATAAAGCCCAGCTTCACGTCGTCGCTGACCAGCAGCTTGTTCTCGGCCTCGTCTAGCTTCTGGTTACGCTCGAAGCCTTTTGTAGGCACAATCGCGAGCGGGTCGCAGTCGTGCTGCTGACAAAAGACGATGAGCGCGTTCAGTTCGTGTTGAAGCAACGATACAAGCTGCTCTTTGTCCTCCACAGGTATATCGCCCTCTCGAACGCCGCCACCACTTTCGGGACCGTAGATTGCCAGTGCTTTTTGCAGGTTGCGGAAGATGCCGACGTAATCGACGATCAGGCCGTTGGGCTTGTCCTGGAAGACGCGATTAGCACGGGCGATGGTCTGCATCAGCGTGTGGTTGCGCATGGGTTTGTCGAGATAGATGGTGGAGAGGCTCGGCACGTCGAAACCGGTGATCCACATGGCGCAGACGAAGACGATACGCAGGCTGTCCTTTTCGTCTTTGAACTTGTCTTCGAGCTTCTCGTGCTTGATGCGTCTGCGGTGCGGCAGAATGTCCAGTCCCTTTTTCGCGAATTGGACATCCTCGTTTTGCTCTTGCGAGACCACAACGGCCATGTCGGTTTCGAGCATATAGGCGATTTTCTGCGCCAGCAGGTCGCGCTCGTCCCTGTCCGCGCTCTCACGTTGCTGCTCCTGGAGACGCTCAAGATACTGTTTCCAGTATTTTTGCACCTTGTTGTACATGCGCACGGTCGTTATTTTGTCGATAGAGACGACCATCGCCTTGTCCTGTTCCAGGCGACCACGGCCCATGAACTGCTTCACGATGTCTTCGGCAATCTTTTCCAGGCGGTCATCGTTGGTAATCACCTGGTATTCGCGCACAAACTCGCGCTGCAGGCGTTGCTCTTGCTGCTCATCCAGGCCAGCTTCCTCAACCACGCGCTCCATCGCATCGATAAACTCGACTTCGGGTATGCGGTTCTCGTAGTACAGCGCGACGGTGGTACCGTCCTCGATAGACTGACGAAAGTTGTAGACGCTGACATAATCGCCGAAGACCTGTTTGGTCTCCTCCTCGCTCTCGGTCATCAACGGCGTTCCCGTAAAACCAATGAAGGCGGCATTGGGCAGGGCGGTGCGCATGTTGCGGGCGAGGTCGTCGTACTGGCTGCGGTGCGCCTCGTCGGTGATGACGATGATGTTCGAGCGCGTCGAAAGTTCGGGGTATGTCTGCCCCTTCTCGACGTGGAATTTCTGAATGAGCGTGAAGATGACGCGATGATCGGCGCGCAACAGTTCTTTGAGATGCTCACCGTCAGAGGCGCGTATCTCCTCTTCCTTCTCGGTGACAGCTCCCGTATAGGCGAAGTTTTTGTAAATCTGGTCGTCGAGATCGTTGCGGTCCGTGACGATGACAAAGGTCCAGTTGTCGGCTATTTTGCGCAGGACCTTTTGCGCGAAGAAGACCATCGAGTAGCTCTTGCCACTGCCCTGCGTATGCCAGAACACGCCGAGTCGCCCGTGATTGTTGCGTATACCATGCACGGCCTCGATAGCGTTGTTGACGCCGAGGTACTGGTGGTTGCGCGCGAGTATCTTTATCAGACCGCCACGCGCATTGCTGAATAGCGTGAAGTTCTCGACGATATCGAGCAAACGCTTCTTGTCACAGGTGCCGCGAACCATCGTTTCCAGCGAGATGGTCGCCGCCTCGTCCTCGCTCTCGACACGCTTCCACTCCATGAATGTATCGAGGTCAGCCGTGATGCTACCAAGCAAACTTTTGCTACCATTCGAGAGGATAACAAGAGCGTTATACCAGAAAAGCTGCGGTATGTGTTTTTTGTAATCAGTCAGGTTGCCGGTGTAGGCATCCTCGACGGGACGGTGCGCGGCCTTGAGTTCGATGAAGACAAGCGGCAAGCCATTGACGTAGCCGAGCAGGTCGGGTCGTCGTGTGTACGGGTCGCCCTCTATCGAGAGTTGCGAGACGAGCAGGAAATCGTTGTTCATGGAGTCCTTCCAGTCAATGACGCGCACACGTTCGCTGACATCCTCGCCCTCATCATCGACATACGAG
>CAXTUE010000272.1:6373-6737 GCA_964247355.1 uncultured Ktedonobacteraceae bacterium
CCCCCTCCTTGAGCAAGCCGTATATTTGATAGTTAGCATACTCAAGCGGAAGCATAGCACGGGAACGCGTCAACTCCTCGATTGCCAGTGCCAGCGCGGTACGTGGTAGCGTGGGATTGAGCCGTTGCAACGCCTTACGCAGTTCGCGTACCAGCACCACCTCCTCTAGCTTCTCGCGCCCCAACATGCTCTTCGGCCCCAAACGGTACTGTTCCTTGAACGCGTTCAGCGTTTTATAGCCAAGCTCTCCAAACAGCGCAATCGTCGGTTGTTCCACCAGCAAATTCTCGGAGTTCTCGTTCATGTATAGCACCTCTTCTTTCTAGTGCAACCCTCATCAATCATCCAGCCATACCGATTATAC
>CAXTUE010000273.1:0-4176 GCA_964247355.1 uncultured Ktedonobacteraceae bacterium
ATTGTTCATCGGCAACCAGGGCACCCGTAAAGGGAATGCCCTGGTCTTTACTGATACCCTTTTTGTTTTTTCAGAAGATACGGCAGATTCTAACACTCCTCTAACACTCCTCCTACGTTGTTCTAACACAAGGCATGCCATACTTATACACAGAAGCTAGCACGCGAGGGACATACCGAAGGCACGAGGATATGAACGCACACTCTTTCCACTATAGCGAACAGACGCACACTGAACGCTCGGCTCAGCCAGAGCAACGCGTACGGTGCGCGAACTGTGATATCGAAATCCTTTGGCCCGCAGTCGTTGTACAGGATACAGCCTATTGCTGTACTGGTTGCGCCGCCGGTGGCCCTTGCACTTGTGATTACTCGCTCTATCGCTCGGTGAATATTTCCGGCGTTATTCACTATGGCACCGAGTATGGACGTGAGCAAGAACAATAATACCGTTTGTTCAAACATATAACACAAAGGAGTAGAAACGTGGCAAGAATTCGTCCTGTTGGCGACCGTGTGGTCGTAAAGCCAGCAGCAAAAGAGGAAGTCACGAAGAGCGGCATCGTTCTTCCTGATACAGCGAAAGAGAAGCCCCAGGAGGGCACCGTTATCGCCGTCGGAAATGGACGCTTGTTGGACAATGGAGACCGCTCCCCACTTGATGTACACGAGGGAGACCGCGTACTCTTCGCCAAATATGGCGGTACCGAGTTCAAATTGGACAACGAAGAATACCTTGTACTGAAAGAAAACGACATCCTGGCTATTCTTAGCTAGTTACACCTCTCGAAGGAGATAGATATATCATGGCAAAGCAACTTGTATTCGACGAAGACGCTCGTCGTGCTCTTAAACGTGGTATCGACACGCTTGCGGGCGCGGTCAAGACCACCCTCGGACCAAAGGGTCGCAATGTCGCCCTTGACAAGAAGTTCGGCGCACCCAGCGTTACACATGACGGTGTGACCGTTGCAAAAGAAATTCAGCTCGAAGACCCATTTGAGAACATGGGCGCACAGCTTCTTAAAGAGGCTGCAACCAGGACCAATGATGTCGCCGGTGATGGCACAACGACAGCAACCGTACTGGCACAGGCCGTTGTCACCGAGGGCTTGAAGAACCTCGCCGCCGGTGCCAACCCAATGCAGTTGAAGTTTGGTATTGATCGCGGCACAGAAGCGGTCGTTGAGTATATCCGCAAGTCCGCTATTCCCGTCGATGGTCAGAAAGAGATCGCACAGATCGCGACCGTTTCCGCAGCAGATGAGCAGATCGGCCACCTGATCGCTGAAGTCATGGACCGTGTTGGTAAAGATGGCGTAATCACCGTCGAAGAGTCACGCGGCATCAACTTCGAGACCGAGTATGTCGAAGGTATGCAGATCGACAAGGGCTACATCTCACCATACTTCGCAACCAACACCGAGAAGATGGAAGCCTCGATTGAGAACCCATACATCCTGATCACCGACAAGAAGATTAGCGCGGTCCAGGACATCCTGCCAGTCGTCGAGAAGATGGTCCAGCAGGGCAAGCGCGAAGTCGTCATCATCGCGGAAGATGTCGATGGTGAGGCACTGGCAACACTCGTCGTCAACAAGCTTCGTGGTATCCTCAATGTGCTGGCGGTCAAGGCTCCTGGCTTTGGCGACCGCCGTAAAGAGATGCTGCGCGACATCGCCGTTCTCACTGGTGGCACGGTCATCAGCGAAGAGATGGGCCGCCGCCTCGATAGCGCAACACTTGAGGATCTCGGTACCGCTCGCCTGGTTATCGCTCACAAGGACGACACAACCATCGTCGAGGGTTATGGTGATAGCGCGGACATCCAGGGCCGCATCCGTCAGATCAAGGCTCAGATCGAAGAGACCACCAGCGATTACGACCGTGAGAAGCTCCAGGAGCGTCTCGCCAAGCTGTCCGGTGGCGTAGCCCTCATCCGCGTGGGTGCAGGCACAGAAGTTGAGTTGAAGTACCGCAAGACCCGTGTTGAGGACGCACTTTCCGCCACCCGCGCCGGTGTCGAAGAGGGTATCCTCCCCGGCGGTGGTATCGCGCTAGTCAACGCAATCGAGGCTCTCGATAGCTTGAAGCTCACAGGCGATGCCGCGACCGGTGTCAACATTCTGCGCCGCGCTCTCGAAGAGCCATTGCGCCAGCTTGCCGTCAATGGTGGCCGTGACGGTTCCGTTGTCGTCGAAGGTGCCCGTCGCGCTCAAAAAGAGCATGGCAACAACAAGAACATCGGCTACAACGTATTGACCGACAACTACACCGACATGGTTGAGGTTGGTATCGTTGACCCTGCAAAGGTCACACGCTCTGCCCTGCAGAACGCCACCAGCATCGCCGCGATGATCCTCACCACCGAGGCCCTCATCACCGACCTGCCGGAGAAGACTCCTGCCGCCGCTCCACAAATGCCAGAGTACTAGGCTTTAGGAGCAACAATAAAAAGCACATGACTTGCCTCGGCGAGTCATGTGCTTTTTATTGTTGCTTCCATTATCACAAGGATGCCACATAGAAACGATGTAGGGACCGATTTATCACATCCTTGTCGGCATCGTCAATCTCCACGAGGACGTGATAAATCGGTCCCTACAACATTCTCTTATTTAATCTTCCCTCTACTATGGACGCTTGCTAAAAACATCTCTACAAGACGCCGAAACGTTTCATCAAGCTCAATGGGTATCTCGAAGCCGCCCGCTATCTCTAAGGTCGTGAAGCCGTGCAGAGTGCTGCGTAGCATACGAATTGCGTGTATAGCGTCCTCTCCTTGCAGCTTGTAGGCGAACAGCACTTTCAAGAGCACATCTATCAACTCCTGTGTCACCTTCTGTAGCTCGATATCGTCGGCAGCAGGAGCGCGCAGTGTCGCGGTATATAGGCCGGGATGCTCTTTGACGAATGCACGATAGGTATCCGCAAGGGCGAAAACAGCCTCGTCGCCAGCTTTGCCCATGATCGCCTGACCCATTCTTTTCAAAAGTTCTCGCATGCCGAGCAAGGCCAGTTCGCGTCGCAGTCCCTCTATGCCCTGTACGTGATTATAGAGCGAGGGTACACGTATCTCTAAGTGTTCCGCGAGGTTCGCCATCGTGACCTGCTCTAGCCCTCTCGTGTCGATGAGCGAGGCGGCTGCTTGTACCACCGCCACGCGATTCAATACTCGACTATTTGCTTTGCGTGGCATAGCTCTCCTGAGTGGCAAACATTCGTTCCGCGACCGCAATCGCTTGCGCCATCGCTGGTAGGGGGTCCGTCAATACTCTACCATGTCCAATGCCGAGACGCGACGGTTTGAGTGCGTATAATGCACGCGCACTTTCCAGTGCGCTAGGTTTGTGCCATGTCGCGAGTGCTGGAAACGGAAACAATGGACGCAGGACACCCGAAACAGCAACACCCCCACGCGTCTGCAAGGCATCGCCAGCAATCAGTGAGTTGTCGCGCACATCGAGAAACGCGGTAGAGTCAGGCGTATGTCCTGGTGCTGCTACCACCTCAAGCGAACCGATACGGTCGCCAGTGACAACCGTGCGGTCTGGCTTCGTCGCGACCTTTGGCCAACTACCACGCACCTTATCCACCGGCTCACCGGGTCGAAGGCTTAAATCCTTAGTGAGCAATGGTACACTCCTCTCCGCAACAATCACCTCTGCATCAGGTAGAGCAGCATGCAACGCATCCAACGAGCCTGCATGGTCGCCATGAGCATGTGTCAACACAATGCGCACAATTGGTGCGCCAAGCGGTTGCACGGACGTTAGAATAACCTTCTCACTACCCGCGATACCTGTATCGATCAGCGTGAAGCCATCATTCTCACGCACAAGGTAGCAGTTGACGGGAAACAGCGTGGGGAAGCGTGTCAGTTGCACAAAGGTATCGCCGTAAGCAGTTGTTCTCATGATTGTGTCTCCCTCTTAGATATCGCTCTTCGGATAACAAAATGTTACCCGTTCAAAATTAAACTATTATATTTAGTTTATAAACTAATATATGTAGTTTGTCAAGAGAGATAGAGAAACGCGCTAGCTTTCCCTTTAAGAAGATACTCACAAAACCTTGTATATTTGCTAAATAAAAGTGATAATAACAAATATGCTGATTGCTTGTATGCAAATATGGTGTTTCACAAAATATTTCATCTAAGGTAGGTGCTCTCTAG
>CAXTUE010000273.1:4186-6730 GCA_964247355.1 uncultured Ktedonobacteraceae bacterium
CCTTATTTCTGTTGCTTATCCTCCCACAGACAATAGCTTCGGTCATGCTCCCTCCTATCTTTGTCTTTGTGTCTGCTCTACTCAACGTCCTCTTTTGCACTCTAGTTGTCAATTTTATGCCGCGCTCAGCAGGTATGGATGCCTTTATGCCAATTGCCTATGCCAACGGCATTTTTCTTCCTATCACTGTGCTAGGTATCACTGCCATTATTAATTTCCTGGCACAACGCAGTTTGGGGCAGGCAATTCGAGATCGAGACCGAGCACAAGAAATTATTCGCCTAGAGCGTCACCTGTCTTTGCAGGCGGAGGAGATGATGAAGCGAAAAGAGCAATTGGAGCAGGGCATTGCAGTCATTATGGAGACTCAAACGCATGTCGCCAATGGCAATTTACATGCTCAAGTCCCCTTAACAAGGGATCACCAGCTTTGGCCTGTTGCGAGTACGCTTAATAATCTCATTGCACGTCTCCGTCGTTATCATCAGGTAGAGAGAGAATTAGAGGTAACAAAACAAAGTGCCTTCACACTCCTCAATAGTATTCAAGCATATAAGACTGGTCGAAGGGCGAACCAATATAAGCGTACAGGAACAGTCATCGATCCCATTGCGATAGAAATTTTTAACCAGGAGGGTTCACACACTTCACGCTTGCAAGAGTAATAAGTGCATGATAGCCATTGTAGAAGAAAGATTAGAATGCTCGTGTGAGGTCTGTGAAGACATTTTCATGCGTAAAACGCAACTCATACTTATTGAGGGCTTGTCGGGTTCTGGCAAGTCAACGATGGCGCATTATCTTTCGCGCCAACTAGCTCTTCATGAGATAGAGCATACATGGGAGTACGAGGAAGATAAATGGCACCCGCTCTATCCTTTTCATGATATGTCCTCTATGCAAAAGGTGCTAGACACGTTAGCGACGGAGAATTATCATCTCATAATTGATGCGGCACTTGAGTTGTGGCAACAATTCGCGGACTCTGTACAGGCTTCTCAGAGCGTTGTCATTTTAGACGGTTGCTTCTTCGGCTATCTTACGTGGACAATGTTCCCGTTCGATATACCAATCGCAGAGATACAGGCATACCTAGCACGAGTAGAGGAAATTCTTCGTCCCCTAAATCCATGTCTCATCTACCTCTATCAGAACGATCTAGCTTCTGCCATCAGAAGAAAGTCTGAACGAAGAGAAATTGACGAGGAGCCTCTTATTCGTCAAGCTATTGAGTCTCCATATGGGAAACGTAGGAACTTGCAAGGCTTTGATGGAATGATTTCCTATTGGACTGAGTATCGTCACTTTACAGATACGGTCTTCTCAACAATACGATGGGCCAAACTCTCTATTGAAAACTCTGCAAGTGACTGGGTAATCTATCAGCAGCAAGTACTCGATTTGCTTGAGCTATCCGCATTACCAGAACTATCGCTTCCAGTAGAGATGCTTGATATGCTTACCGGCATCTATAGCTTCATGGAAGATAGAGTCAAGCAAATTTGCACTGTTAAAAGAGTACAAGATCATCTCTTTCTCGATGGTGTTCCGCATATTTGGCCCAACAATAGGTTAATTGTGCTCTCTCATCTAGTATTTGCTGTAGATTCCTTTCCCTACAAGGTGCGATTTGTACAAGAAGCTGATGGAACTATCTCTCAAATGCATTTGACAGGCCCTGAGCAACTCTTCTATTCGGTCAATTATATATTCGTTCGTAATCTGTAGGGACCGCATTCATCACGGCCGTCTCTGGCCTCTCACCCCGGCAAACGGACGGAATGAATGCGGTCCCTACGATATCTACAGTATTTCATCAATATGCATAATTTGATCCCTACACATTATTTCGCTCCCGCTCGCTCCCGTGCGACGGCTTCAAGTTGTTTGAGTTCTTTGCGATATATGGATACGTTGATGCGCGGCACCATCACCTGTTCGACAATACCTGCTAAACCTGAACTTGCATTTAGCATCGTCGCGATCTCAACATGAGATTTTTGTCCCTGCTCTACAGGAGTGACGGTGAACGTGGTAACGAAGTTTTGTGGCGAGTCGATATCTTGCTCGACCAGCACACGCCCCGGCTCCGGTTCGCTTACGCGTTGATAGAATGCTCGCTCTACTCCTAACACCTTTGACTTGAAGCGGATAATAGTGCCAGCACCATGTCCGCCTTGCTCCACCCGCAAGTCATACAAGTTCTCTTTTGGCAGAATATGAGGATGTCCATTGCGATAATCGGCAATCGTTGCATAGACATCTTCGGGTCGTGCATCAAGAACGGCGGCTTCCTTCACGCTAATTTGTTTCATAGCTTTGTTCCTTCCTAGCATATACTTTTGTTTTGTATGACTTCAAGTCATATGTCTTTCTTTAGTATAAAGCGGTATAATAGGTTCTGTCAAGAGTAGAGAGACCGATGACGGCATTTGAAATATTCATCAAGATACGAAATGCCCGTAGGGGTCTGCATTCTATCACACCCGTGTTGGCAATCGAAATCGACGAGAGGATTGATGCAACGTTCCAACAATCCTGCAA
>CAXTUE010000274.1:0-5834 GCA_964247355.1 uncultured Ktedonobacteraceae bacterium
GTGTTGCTGTACGCACTATCATCTTATACATTTCTAGGGCTTCTATGGCTCGAAGCGGAAGCAGACGCTCGACGTAGCGTACAGCAACTAGTTGCATCTTTTGTTCTGACGATTGTAGTCCTTCACGCAATGAAAGAATCATCGTGTCTGGCGCACATAATAGGTTATGTAAGGCGAGGGAAAATTGAAGATATTCGCGTTCTTTTCCCTCCCAATCCATCAGCAATTGACGTTGCACTTTGGCTACCTCGACCATACTTTGTTGTATGAGCGTTTCTCCCTCAGAGAGCTTATCTGTACGTGAACCCTTTTCGACGAGTTGCTTTGCTTTCATCTGAAGATCAGCACATATCTCAACTGTCGCTAGTGCAACGTAGATATCATCCTTCTGCTTTGGGTGTAAGAGTTTGATGATCGTCCGAAGAGATCGTGGAGAAGCTTCAAAGAGGGCAGGCAAAGCTTCTATGACGCGACGACGGATATCCACACCTCGCACATCATCGACATCCTGTCGTAGTGCTTCCATCAGTTGCTCGGCTCCATGCACATCAAGACGACAGAGTCCAGGAAGTGCCTCTGCTATACGACGGCGAATTTCCCAAGGTGCACCTTCGCGAAGCATCTCAAACGTTTGTGCAATAAGCTGTGGTTGGTAATACTCCACCGCCATCTCTCCAGCCAGAATATTTCCAGTGAGGCGGTCGATGGCAGAGAGCATGTCTTCTACCGCCTGTGAAGGATGAGGTAGTATTTCTGTTTGAGCTACATTTTCTCCTTCAGGCTCTCTGTTGAGGTTTCCTACTACCTGAGCAATGACATCTAAATAAGGGTGCATATCTCGATCCAGGACAGCAGTATTAGAAAGGGAAGAAGTTAGGTTAAGATCAAGTAGAGGCATTCCTCCAACGAGAAGATATTTATAACGAGCATAACCGAGAAGATGCTGCATCTCTTCCAGAAATGGTTTCTGTAGTGCTTCAGGAATTTCCTCTGCTAAACGATAAAACTGCTGGGAAAGTTGCACGGCCTGATGTGCTTTTTTGGGCGTAACAGCAAGTGTCGTTTCAGTTTTCACCTGATTAGTTGTTGATTGGAAAAGTGCTAAGGGAGGCGCGAATCCTGCAACTGCGAGGAGTTCACCTGTTTGTTCTCCTGAAAGATGTAAAGCCTGTGCGAGCTTACAGACAACTTGATCGCTCGGATTACGATCTCCCGCAAGGAGGCGCTGAAGATAGTTGTAGCTGATATGAGCGTTTGAAGCAATGTGAGTCTGCTTCATACCAGCTGTTTCTATATAATTTCCCAGGAGTTGGGCAAACTTTTTCATTGCCTTATTGTCTACCTTGTCTATAAAAACATTGACTACTACACGATCATCTTGCTATCTCTTAAGAAAAGAGTATCATATAGAAGTCAATTTTGTCAACAAATATATTGACGAATTAGTGATGATTTTTATTGACATATAAGTAGTGTTCCAAGTATTCTAAGTATGAAGAGGATAGAAGCTTCTATTAAAGAGGTTTTCTACTCTAAGAAATCTCTTGATTTAGCAAATAAAGAAGGGAGGTTAGAAACCAAAAACAGGAAACGCTCAGATGCATCACCTAAGCGTTTCTCGCAACCTCTATCATGTTCTGCATTGTGACATTTGAACAGAAACAATGCGAGAACAGCGAAAATCCTATCTTTGTACTGATAGTTGGTCAGCTAGGACAGGTGAGGTCAATGCATAGTATTGCATTACTCGCCTTCCCTGTCAAAGCAGAAAGGCAGTATCATGCTCGACTCTTCCCCTCAAAATGGACATGCTTTCACTTCTTCGCAAAATCAAGAAAGTGAAGAAGCAGCCCCTTCCGTCGTTCCCGTCTACTTTTTACATCTAACAGGAAAGCCTTTTTGTCCAAATGATCGTTGTCAATGTCATCAAAATCAAGCAGAAGTTGCACTACTTCTTGATGCAATAAGAGCTGGTGAAATGACACTTCGTGAAGCGGCAAATTTTGCTGACGGAAAAACACTGTAGAGGAATATCTTTGGGATGTTTCCTTGTGAAAGAGACACTCTACTACTGCAAAAAGGAACATACATGACTGTACATCAAGAAGACTCACGCGTGGTCAATCGTCTTGAGCAGGAGGATGCGTTATCTCATAGCATGGCCTGGATACCCTTAAAAGGCATCATTGAGCAGTGGGCGAACTTTGGCAAAGCGTATTCTACCTATCCTGCACTCATGGTAACATCGACCGTTTTCTCTGCATTTTCCTTTGAAGCCAGTGCCTTGCAGCACTATAACGGAGCGTGCAAAGCACAGTGGAATGGAGCAGAAATTACGGCACGGGCTGCTTTTGAGCAGATGATCGAGGATATTCAGCAGGCATCAATGCGTTGGATAAGCACAATGTATTGGCTGGAACGGTTCGCAAGTGGAAGTCAGCACTCAGAGGTTACGCTTGCCGAGATTCGTACACTCTTCTCACAAGCGATAGAACAGATCGAGCGTCTCCGCCTCCTGATCCAACAGATCCATTCGGTATCTGTCCTCTTCTACCAACAACACGGCATGCTTGTTGACACACGAATGAGGGAGGAGCAGGAATGATTCATCGACAGAGGACGTTCTTTGCCTCTTACCTCAAACATACATATCTTGCCGCTCCGTTTGACGAAAGGAAGAAGGTACGCCAATGATAAGTCAACAGGAGTATGCCACACGACAAATGAGTGGGAACACTGAGCTATCACAGCAAGGAAGGCGAACGACCTTTGGGTATGACGTTGACATGGAAAATGATGATTCTCTCTATAATACTCGTATACCAAGCAGTGCAAAACGTTGGAACACAACCGATCCTTCGCGTCAAGTGGTTCAACGTCCATCCTACAATGTGCAAATTCATGCAGGGTATACGCCTTCTAAAGCAATTCCTCCTCGGAGTTCGCGTCAACAGACACAACACGTATCATCAAAGCAAGAGTTGGATGAGCAACAGCTTACTCATCCGCACCAGAGACGACTCCATTGGCTGGCAATTCTCGGCATTGGGATGGGTGTGATGCTCGCCCTCTGGATACTGGGAAGCATTTTGCTTGCATGGTGGCATGCGAAGCAAGACGACTTAACCTATGGACGCCCACGTACCCTCCAAACTGATGCTGTTGTTGGGCATAACGATGCAAACACACCGAGCCATTTCATCGCCATCAACTTGCATCGACAGATTGAGGTTCTCGAATGCCCTGGAGGAGACTGCTCGAAGGCTGTTGTCTACCTTGGACCACTGCTGATTGGAGCGGATCAGGATCTTGATCCGGTAACACTGGAATTCAAAGATGTGAACAGAGATGGCAAACCTGACATGCTTATTCACGTTCGAGATCAAACAATTGTCTTCCTCAACGATGCAGGCAAATTCCGCCCTGTCCGATCAGAGGACCACATCATACTGTAGGAGCAAAGGCAGGACAGCAATTTCTACTGTCCTGCTCTTGCCGAAAAGAGGTGAGTTGAATGAACAACCATATTCGTGACGAAATTGATACCCTCTTAGGGAAGATAGACGCAGCACGATCATATCAAGAAACGGATTGGAAGTGTCAGGAAGACCAACGCACGGCAAGCGAACAAGAACGCCCAACTTTGCACGTGTATATTCTCAATCACCCTTTAGAGGAACTGCTTACCGAACAAATGAGTGACAAGGTTATCGAAAGTGATACAGAACCTGTATCAGATGGAGCCTCAATCACAGCGTCGGAAACATCAAATCAGTTTTCACCTGTATTTCCACATTCAACAAGGTTAAGAACGCAAAGATATATTCTCATGCTTCTCGTTGCGGTGCTGATTCTTCTTAGTGCAGGTGCAGGGATTGCTACAACTATTATGCTTGCTCAAGCACCAGGTGCCTCGGTCACCCTTATCCCTGCACAAAAGGAAGTGACAGCAACGACTTCGATTGGGATTACACTTGATAAGCCGGATGTAACGCGTCACGAGATTCAAGGAAGGTTGCTCTCTTCCCTCACACTCAGTCAAACTCGAACGGCACCTGCGACAGGAACTGGATACCAAGAAGCGAGAGCAGCCCATGGAAATATTACCTTTTATAATGCTCAGCCCTCTGTGCAGATTGTTTCATCAGGAACGCTCTTGATGGGAGCGGATGGCGTAGCAGTCGTAACCGACCAAAACGCAGTAATTCCTCCAGCCGTGTTTCCAACTGATGGACAAGCAACTGTTGTAGCTCATGCCGTACTTCCTGGACCTACGGGGAATATTCGAGCAGGAGATATATACGGAGCATGTTGTCGGCTGAACGTCTTCGCGACAAATGGAGCCTTTCACGGTGGACAGTATGCACATACCTTCTCAAAGGTGACGCAACAGGATATCGCTACTACTGTCTCGATACTTAAGAGTAGCTTGACACAGAGTATTGACGCTGCATTTGGGGCACAGGTATCTACAAGTGAAACACTCGTTAGCCCTGTCCCTTGTGCGCCAACGATGACAACTGATTATCCAGTAGGAACTGAGACAACACACGTAAGTATTACTCTCAATGAGACGTGCACAGGTGAAGTGTACGATACGCAAGCATTCGAGAGGCTTGTCACACAATCTACCTCCCAGACAGCTACGGAGCAACTTGGAGCAGACTACAGTTTAATAGGAAATGTACAAACGTCGATCCTACAAAACTCAGTGAAAGATCAAAAGCAAGGTGCTATCACTCTACAGGTGAAAGGAACTGGGCTTTGGCTCTACCAACTACGCCAACAACAGTTAGAGCAATTCAAGAGTATGATTGCTGGAAAGAGTGATGTTCAGGCAAAAGCGATCCTCCTTAATGCTACAGGAGTGTGCACTGTCTCTCTTTCCATCAAGAGCGGAACGATGGTTCCAACGGATAAAAGTCGCATTTCATTTGTCATTGTGCAACCAGGCGAACAAGTGATGAAAGGAATTACTCATAGAGCAGAAAACCAGGAGCGTTCGCATTACTCTTTTACAGATGAACATGTATAGAAGAGAAAACAAGATAGGAGAAACACATGATTCAGCGTCCTAATTCTACTGAGCCTTCTCATATCATCCTCGCGGGCTACGTACGGCGTTCGAGTGAGATGCAAAAAGACAACTATAGCATTGATGCACAGAAACGAGCCATCCGAGATGCTGCAAGACTGCGGGGCTTGCCTGAGCCAATCTTCTATGAAGATGATGAGCGGAGCGCGAGAGGAGAGCAGATCGTCAAAAGGCCAGCGTTCAAGCAATTGTTAGAAGACATACAAGCCAACCGAGGTCGGATGATCGTGATGGTGCATACTTTAGATCGATGGTCGCGTAACGTCATGGTGACGCTGCAAAGCTTCCGTATCCTCTCACAAAGTCAGACGCCGTTCATTTCTTTATCTGAACATATCGACTACAGTACACCCGAAGGCATGTTGCAATTGACCATTCTTGCCGCATTTGCTGCCTATTTTTCTGACATGCTCGCCAAGCATACGAGTAAAGGAAAAGGGGAGCGAGCGGCACAAGGGCTTTATAATGGTGACATTCCTTTTGGCTATCGTTCAACTGGTCCAAAGCAGCCACCTGAACACGATCCTGAGCAATTTCCAGGTTTACGAATGATTGGTGAACTGCGCATGAAGGGGTTTTCTGCTGACGAGATAGCGGACAAGGTCAATGAAGCAGGGTATCGTACAGGAAGTAAACGCTTTGGGCAAAGACTCTTTACCAGCGATACTATCACAGCAATGCTTCGCAACGAGTTCTTTGCGGCTTATGCTCCAGATGATGATCGAGGAGTGGTCAAGTA
>CAXTUE010000274.1:5883-6709 GCA_964247355.1 uncultured Ktedonobacteraceae bacterium
GCATTTACATACGAGGAATGGCAGCAAGTCCGAAGTATCACGCAATCTATGCATCATGCTGCGAAGCGTCCCGAACGGGGTAGACAAACCTACGAGTTTGCTGGCTACATCGCTTGTATTCACTGCGGAATCACGCTGCGCTGCCAGGGCCATGCAGTTACAGGTCATTTATATTATCGAGATACGTCCAAATCACGAAGACTTCCCTGTACAAACGGTGGTGAGTTGACAGTACGTGCTGACCTCGCACAACAGCAATTTGGGGAGTTGCTCAAAAGCCTCGTCTTACCAGCAAGTTGGCGCGAGGATATTCGTCGGCAAATGCTTGCAGAAGCACAAGAGGCAGGATTGACAACTGAAACGATGGAGCGAGAAAAAGAGCGACTCAAGCTAAAGAAATCGCGTATCCTCAAACAGCATCGAGAGGGCTATATTGATGATGAGGAGTTTCAAGGTGAAATTGCAGCAGTCGAGCTTGCAGTACGTCAACTGGATCTGCCAGAAGTAGGTGGTGTGAAGTTCGAGGAGGTGATCGAAGCTGGTGAACATATTCCAGGAATGGCAGCTTTATGGGATGTGGCGACACCGGAGGAGCGCAGGGATATGGTACTGCTCTTATTCGAGCCAGGTGGCTTTTACTATGATCTGGAAAACAAGGTGATAGCTGCAATAAAACCCCGTCCCGCATTCCTTCCTGTATTACGAATGCTGAACGGGGTTGTGGAATACGATGAAGCCAAAGGACTGCTTGTGACAGAACGTTGGCAGGACCGGAATCGACGGGATTCGAACCCGCGATCTTCTGCGTGACAGGCAGACATGTTAG
>CAXTUE010000275.1:0-4591 GCA_964247355.1 uncultured Ktedonobacteraceae bacterium
CTCCAGGATAGTGTGTGAAACACCATAATCAGTCTCTACGATGTGATACAATACCATTCAAGTAACCATTCAAGTAGACAAGGACTCTTAACCATGATGACCGCGCCCTATGTAATCTCCGTTGGCCTTACGGACGTCCGTCACGATCCTGACTCTTCGTCTGAACTTGTGACGCAAGCGTTTATGAACGTACCCGTAATTCCTGGTGAAAGTATAGGGCAGTGGACGCATGTCACGCTCTCAGATTATAAAGGCTGGATATCGAGTGACGTGCTTGCTGAACCTGTGAGGAAAGGTTTTACGCGCATTGGTGAGCAGTGCGGAACTCCTTTGGGTCTGGTTGCGGTTATAAACACTCCTCTTACACCGATGTTCGAGCAGGAAATAGGAGAGGAGCAACAGGATACCGTGTACTTATCTACAGCACTACCACTACTGGATGCAACCCCCACCGAGCGTATCCAGGTGGCCCTCCCCGACGAGCGCGTAGGCTGGCTCACGCGCAAAGACGTTGCGCTGCAACAACAAGAAACAATCTTTCCACGGCAACCTGTCTCCACGATAACCCGCTACGCGCGCGCGTTTCTCGGCGTACCCTACCTGTGGGGAGGCACAAGCTGGCGCGGCATTGATTGCAGTGGCCTCGTGCAGCTTTGCTATCGTATGAGCGGCTCTATACTCCCAAGAGACGCGGACCAGCAACATGATAGTCTGCCCACATCGGTCGAGCTTCATGAGATGCAGGAAGGCGACCTGATCTTCTTTGGTCAGGAGCATATTACACATGTTGCCATTGCGCTAAACGCGACCGAATATATTCACGCCGAAGGTCAGAACTACAACTGTGTCACAATCAATAGTTTTGATTCCGCCGACACGCATTTCGACAGGCGACTTCTCGAGCTTGTGTGGGGCGTGAAACGCGTGATGGTGTAAGACGATGCAGATAGAGATCGAGCGCGAGTTAGCAACACTGAATGGCAAATCCTCCTGTATAGTGCTACGGTTAGAGCGAGAGTCGCCGCAGGAACTGGTCTCGATTGCCCCAGAACAACGTTTTCCGGCAGCCAGTCTTGCGAAGGTTCCTATCCTAGTAGAGGTGGCGCGACAGGTTGAGTTTGGTGCATTTAGCTGGGACACGCGTTATCCTGTACCTGCGAACACCTATGCCGATAGTACCGCAGTACTGGCAGAGCTTTCTCCTGATTTACGGCCTACCGTGCGCGACCTCGCGCATCTCATGATTGCGATTAGCGATAATGCTGCCTCCAATGTTCTGCTTGACCTCGTAGGTATGGAAGCAGTTAACGAGACGATGCAGCAGCTTGGATTGAACGAGACACGCATCGAGCGGCACTTCAATGATATTCTAGCGCGTAGTGCTGGCAGTGAGAACTGGACAACCGCAGGTGACATGGCTCTATTGTTCTCTCTTTTCTATGCGGATGTTCTGCCTGCCCGCAACGAGATGCTGAAGATGCTACTGCATCAAAATGACGATTCGACCACTCCCGCCTATTGGGGCGAGGACATCCCTTATGCTCACAAGACCGGCAGACTCACTGGTATCGTCCACGATGCGGGTATCCTCAATCCGCCCTATCCTTCAGCGGCAACACAGGCACCGGTAATTATCGTCACATTGACGGGGGAGCAGAATGACGTTCCGCTCACATGCTACACAATGGCCCGCATTGGACGCATTATTCTACAGAACGCGTATACGTGAGGAAAAGCACATGACTATTTTACCCTACAAAGGCGTCTGGCCAACTATCGCAGCCGATGTATTTCTTGCTACTGGCGTCGTCATTATCGGCAACGTCACTATTTCTGAAGGTGCCAGTATCTGGTATAACACCGTCATACGTGGCGATGGTGCTCCTATTGCAATAGGGCGTCGTACCAATATCCAGGATAACTGCACACTGCATGTCGATGCCGACGCGACACTTACAATAGGCGATGAATGCACAATCGGCAATAACGAGCTTGTACATGGTGCGACCCTCGGCAATCGCGTCCTCATCGGCATCAACGCGGTCGTGCTTTCGCATGCGGAAATCGGGGCCGGAACGATTCTTGGAGCAAGCGCACTGGTCAGCGAACACAAACACATTCCCGGCGGTGTACTCGCAATCGGCGTGCCCGCACAGGTAAAACGCGCCCTGAATGACGCCGAACACGTACACTTGTTGAGCAGTGCGGAGGGCTATTACCAGCGCGCATTAGAACACAAACGGTCTCTAGCATCCACAATCGAATAATTTTTCTACGGTATACCAACTGTATGGGTTTAATTCTATTACACCCTGGTGGCAATACATCAAATTAGAAGAATTGCAGCAACGTTTCATCTATCTTGTGAAAATTGTGAATCGCTTACAGGGTGTAATAGAATTAAACCCCTACAGTTGTCACCTGAAATGTTGTCTTTTGTGAAGTTTGACCGGATATTTGTAAGCGAATCTCGATATTCAAGAGGCCCGACATAGAGAACGCTTAACCCTGTGCAAAGGTCGCTATATAAGTCGTGCCACGCGCTGTCGCCTTCTGAATCGCGGTCCCCATATCCATCGCTTGCATGTTGGTGACAATTTCCACCTTCGCGTTTGTTACTGCGTTGCCTTTTGCATCAACGAGAGAGACGATAACCGTGTTCGCGCTGGTGACGCGTCCGGGCTGCACCTGTAGTCCAACAGTGTATGTTCCCACCTTTTGCTGCTGCGTCGTATCATTCGTCGGCGTACTCGCTGCTGTTACTGGCGGGTTGGAGTAAGAGATATTAGGATAGATGATGGGCGGTGCGTAAAACGCCATGAGTGCGGCACAGAGCAAGACGCCCGCACCCAACAATGTTTGTATATTCAGCAAGAAGCGCAAAGAACGCGTTGTACGCTCTAGTGCTGATTGACGAGTACGCCGCACGGGAAGATCAGCATTTACAACGGGTAGCAACAGCGTCTGCCGTGTCAATTTGGGACGGATAACGAACATAATCGAGAGGCTCACAAGTAAGGCAAGCGCGACAAGCAATAGTCTTACCAGTAACGAGCGACCATAAGCATCATCGAGGAAAAGATGAGACGCGGGAATCGTCGTTTCGCTCAGGAAAAGCAAACTTACAAGCTGGATGCCGATAGCACTTCCGATAAAGGGCGTCATGCGCCTTAAAAAGCCGAGTATTATCTGCGTATTCGAGTCCAGATCAACAATCGAGAGCAGAGGCAATACCACGTACCCCAGATATGCGAGTCCTCCGAACCAGATACATTGCGCGAGCAGTAGCAGACCAGTGAGCACAACAGCACTTGTATGCGGCTGTATTCCTGATACCGTGTTCTCCGTCAACGCATATGTACCTATGATCAAACCCGCAAGCAGAAACCACAATCCATTGAAATGTTGCGGCTGTATTGTTGCAGGAACAGGAAGCGCGCTACGTACCGCCTTCATCGAGCCAGTTGTAGTAGTTATTGTACCCGCTTGCGGTAAACGCACCGGACCGGTGCGTACCAGTGTAGGCAGTAGTTGCGCCGTTTGTTCAATCTCTTGCTTCCGTTGCGGGCGCGTCACACACCAGAGCAAAACGAGGGCTAGAATAATGAGTAGACAACGCAACATCCACAGGCGTCCATACTCCGTCTCCGTTAATAACGCTGGCAGTGCCGAAAAGTCGAGTACCCCATTGTTCAATGCCCGTGTTATGTGAACGCTTCGTAAGGCCAGAGTGACCACCTCGCCAACCAGGAGTGCCGAGAGACACAGCCATTGCAGAGGTAATGCCTGTCGCCGGGCACGATCCAGCAAATCAGTAACATGCTCGACGCGCACAAAAATGAGACGCTCGGTTACAAGAATACCGACCCACAGTGTCAAGGCCGCCATACTAAGCCACTCCCACGCGACCGCTAGAGTGCCGAGCACATCAAGCCGACGAATATCCTGCTCACATGTGTTGCCAACGCAATTACTGCTCGTTGGGCCGAGTTTTGGTGTTCCTTGCACACCTGTGGACGAGCGGCCTACATCGAAACCGATAGAACCAAATGTGGTGTGTCCGTCCTCATTTGCGATGGCCGTCCAACGTACGAAGTAACTTCCTCCAGTAATAGTAGTAGGGAGATATGTATCGAGTTCGCGCATATTGTTTGCGGCTAATGCACTATGAGTTGGCACCGTTACATAGCCACCATTCTGTACAAACAAAACCTGTGCCATGCTCATGGGGCTTATATTCGCGTTGAAATAAATGCGCACAACTTTCGGTAGAGACGAGACCGTTGAGCCATCAACCGGGTCCGAGGCAATCACATAGGCATGCGCAAGTGCCGACTCTGGCTGGAGGACCACGACGGCAATACAACAGATAAGTATGTTTAGTAGCAAAGCTGGCAATAGAACGAGTTTAAGATAACGCAGGTGCCTATTTTTCATACAGTTTCAAATCTTCAGTTAGATGTGTGCATACACAATGCTGTAGAGAGTACGCACCGATTGTACACTAGTTAGGCGTTAGTCGCAATATGTAGATGATACAAGCAGGGCTTTTTGGTTTCCCCGAATGGCATCTTTCTCAGGAGATATGTTG
>CAXTUE010000275.1:4601-6704 GCA_964247355.1 uncultured Ktedonobacteraceae bacterium
CACCGCATTCATCACGTCATTCTATAAATGTGAGAGGCTGAAACGGACGTGATGAATGCGGTCCCTACGAGAGATACATGCACGAAGAGTTTCTCAGGGAAACCAAAGTGTGATGATACAAGCGATTTGTGAATATTGAAGGGCGTGACAGCGTTACAAGCGATTTGTGAATGTTAGAGGGCATGACAGGGGCAGAGCCACTGTCACTACTATACTGCTCGCCACCACGTAGCTTGCTGTGCGCGTTGTATATAGTAGTAACAGTGGCTCTGCCCCTGTCATATGTTCCTGAACTACGTATGCAGGTTCATTACGCAGTCTCAGGAACAGAAACCTCAACAACCTTGTTACGTTTTTCCAGGTGTCCCCAGACGTAGAATATGACGGTAAGCAAAACAATGATCGCGACAGCCGTCAGTTGGGTCGCTTCATAGGTAAAACGACTGACACCGGAATTCGACACTGTTGCATCGGAGGGAATGAGGATGTAGTAGCTCGCGAACGCGGCATACGCGAAGGTCAGAAGCGTTACCACCCAAGCACCAATCATACCACCCGGTACATGATAAGGACGTGGCACATCAGGTTTTTTGTAGCGCAACAGCAAAAATGCAGGAAAGATAAACAGGTACGACAACGTGGTTGTCGAGATAGCAAAACCAAGTACCAACGCGAACAAGGCTCCAAGACCACCATTGCCAAACGCGTTAATCAGAATAGCGGCTCCCATCGCGACCGTTGACACAATTCCCGAAAAGATGTTGATACCGATAGGAGTACCATACTTCTCACTAAAGCGTCCCAGTATAACTGGCGCGGCGCGGTCAAGGGCAGCAATGGCATACGCTCTATTCGCACCAATAATCCAGGAACCTCCACTTGAGGCAAGCGCAAGAATTATTCCTAGCGCAGTAACCCAGCCGAGAATTGCCGCGATTGGTGTAGGCAAGACGCTCGAAACAGTTTGAAATGCCTGTACAAAACCAGTCGCGCCAGAAAGTTGACTTTTTGTCAGCGCGAAAAGAATGATGGCAATAGGAATGGTATATGCAACAACGGCGAGTCCACCAGCTCGGATAAGCGAACGCGGCACGTCGCGCTGTGGGTCGTGCATCTCTTCTCCAGCGCCATTTTGTACCTCGAAGCCGACCCAGTTGAAGATCAGGATAGGCAAGATAGCACTAAAGATAACGCCCCAATCGCCTGTCGGTAAAATATCTCCGGCACCAAGATGCTGTCCCGTCGCATGTCCTCCAAAAAAGAAGACAAGTGCAAGCAGCACAAAAATACCAAGCAGTGCAAGCTTGACATACGAGCCAAATACCGCAAGCCATTTGCCAATCGCAAGCGATACAGTGGTAAACCAGATCGTCCCCCAGATGAAGAAGAGCGCGATTGCCATTTCAATAAGAGCATCGCTGACTTGTGAGCCACCCATAAGCATCTTAGGATTGTTAAACCAGAGCGTTTTGATCGCCGCAATCGCTGTAACCGAAAGCGAACCACCAAGCCAGAGCGGATTAGAGATCCAATAGAGCATCGCTCCTAATGCAGCATAGAAACGACCACCCGCCATCTTACACCACCCATACATGCCCCCTTCTTGTGGAAAGGCGGTGCCGAGTTCTGAGACAAGGAGTCCGTAAGGAATGAGGAATGTCACGGCTGAGATGAGCAGCCAGGAAAGCACTTGCCCACCTTGCGAGGATACCGCGCCTAGAGTGTCCAGGCCCAAAATGGTTGCAAGCGTGTAGAAGATCATGTCCAGAAGACCAAAACTCTTACGAAGTTTTTTCTTCTCCTCAAGCGCGACTACGTTTGCCACATCAGGGGTAATTGATGCCATAAATAGAACCCTCCTTGCATGATTGAATCGCGTACTCACCACTTATGTTAAGATGAGTTGGAAGAAGTATATCACAAAAACAAACCTGCAAGGATTATGTTAAGCACTATATGCTCCATACAAAGTAGTAGACAGCTAAATTTAACGCAAAAATTCTTTTTCAACGCCAAGCATTTAATCTTCCCTTAACAGAAAGATAAACTATTTCTGCTATAGTCTCTATCAGGGGAAATTTTCATCCTCTTACTTTTCTATAA
>CAXTUE010000276.1:0-6470 GCA_964247355.1 uncultured Ktedonobacteraceae bacterium
ACCTAACACCATTCGCAAGGCTCCACTACATAGGGCAGGGAGATAACGAGCTAGAACCAGTATTCAGAGAGTACGCCCACTGGTTCAAAGGCAAACATCAACTCGTTTGGTCAAGTGGCTTACGCGCTCTGCTTTTACACAACGAGGAAGAGAAATCAGATTTAGAGTTGGTCGAGGAAGCAGAGGAAGAGGCCATACTGCTAGGCCAATTAGACCGTGATCAGTGGCATCAAGTTATCACAAATAACGCACAAGGCAAATTATTGGAAGTGGCAAGAAGCGGAAATTGGCAAATGGTTATAGAATTTTTGATAGGTATAGGGATTTGTTATAGCTCAAATACTCTTGGTGAAACTACCAGATTGGTTTCCACAAACGGTTGGGTTAGCGGATAATGTGAACATCAAGCCGAAGAGTGATGCTCAGCTTTGGATAAGAGGCTGTTTTCCGCTTCCCTTTTCGGTTGCGTGGCTTTCGAGTACGACTAGTGTTTTGGGTAGCACGATGGTGGTTGACAATCGTGATAAGAGTGTCGATTAAGCTACAAACTGTTTGCACAATCTGTAACCAATTTTGAACAAGGTAAGCAATGACATGGTTTAGCATGACGTTTTCCTTTCATGATAAGCTAATCATCTTCAAACACTCACTTGTATTTGAAGAAAGTGGAAGAGGAGAGAACTCCTTACTTCATACACAAGTGCCGCGATTCCTCCTGTGCTTACTCTTGGGATAGTGAAAACTTTGCGATATTGAAGGGCGTTTGACCAACCAACATGGCTTGCTAGTGTCTTCGATAGCGAGAGGATGTTGAGACAAACTGAAGCATTTTACAAACTATAGAAAGTATTAGCTGTGCTTGGAAACAAATGTTCATTATCATTGTTATCTCCTTGTTAGAGCTGATTTGGAGCGTCGAGAGCTGCATTACTTAGCTGCTTCCCACTTTCCGATGCCGCACCGCGCCCTCCTGCGCTTATCGAAGTTCAGGAACGGGGATGTTAGCGAGAGCAGAAAAGCAACAAGCAAGAGGATAAAAAAGGGGATAGTTCCTGATAGCTCACCAAACCTTTGGCAAGGCTTGGTACAAGCGCGAAAAAAGTTTCTCATAAAAATGGCATTGGGGAAGCATGTAACAATGTCGAAGTATGCTATTATCTTAGCAATGAGAGTGCTTTATGTAAGAAAGATTGGAATTATGACTTCCCACCCGTATTCGCAAGCAGTCCTAAAAAAAATAGCACACCTCGAAACCGCCCTACAAACCCAGCACGGTCCCCAACCACTTCTACAGTGCATGACCGAACTTCGCGTTCCAGGCATAAGCATTGCGGTAATCAATGATTACCAGATCGAGTGGGCGCGTGGCTATGGAGTTCGCGAGACAGGCATAGCTGATCCTGTAGATGTCGAGACACGCTTTCAGGCTTGCTCTATCAGCAAACCTATCGCGGCAGTCGCGGCACTGCGTCTGGTTGAACAGGGACGACTGGACCTCGACGCGGATGTCAACACCTACCTCACATCATGGAAGTTGCGCTCCGATAGCACTTGGCAACCAAAAGTTACCCTTCGCCAACTGTTAAGTCATACGGCGGGAATATCGGTTCCGTGGGTTGCTGGCTATCATCCAGCACAGGACATTCCAACATTGCTAGAGGTCCTCGATAGCGATCTACCATCAAACACTCCTGCTATTCGTGTTACCACGCTACCAGGATTGCGCTTTCGCTATTCAGGTGGCGGTTACTGCATCCTGCAAAAACTGCTCACGGGTATTATGAAACAGTCATTTCCACAACTCATGCACGACTTAGTATTCAAGCCGCTCGCCATGCAACGCAGCACATATGAGCAACCTCAACTCACAAAGATATGGGAAAACGCGGCCACCGGACACCGCAGCAATGGTCAACCTGTAGCGGGAAAATGGCACATATTTCCCGAAATGGCGGCGGCAGGATTGTGGACGGCTGCCTCTGACCTTGCTCGCCTATCGCTTAGCCTTCAGAAAGCAAAAGCTGGCGAACCCAATCAGATACTTTCAACGAAGATGGTACAAGAGTTACTCACGCCTCAAAGCAAAGGCAATGACTACGGCGATATAGGGCTTGGCGTGTTCATCGAAGGCACAGGAGACACGGCCCGCTTCGGACATGCCGGTGACAACTTAGGCTATAAGTGCCGTTGGATTTCCCTTGTGCAAGGAGGACGTGGATGCGTAGTTATGACAAACTCAGACAATGGAGAAGCATTGATTGATGACATATTTCAGACCATTGTCCAGGTATATGAATGGCCTGGCGTTGCACTTTCTGATGAACCTATTGAGATAGTATCACCCGTCTCAGATGACTACGAAGGAGTGTATGAACTCTCACCCAACATTTTCTTTACTATCATGAGAGCGAACAATACTTTGTTTTTGCAAGTCCCTAACCAGCCTCCAATAGAATTAGTAAGAGCGAATGACATGTCTTATCTATTAGAGGGCCTGGATGACACTCTTACATTTGTCAAAAATGAGGCGGGAAAGATATATGCATTCGTTCATCGAGATGGCTCAAAAGAGCGATTGTTGATGAAGAAATAAAAATTTAAAGAAGAGTTACTTTGCATCTAATGCAACATATGCTATTATTTGACTAGCGGAACTCATATATGAAAGGCAAGGAAACAATGACAACGACAAGTGAGCATCCAACAGTTGTAACACCAGCAGATTGGGTAACAGGTCCAAGACAAGGCGAGTGGACCTATGATGCTTATGCCTCCCTACCTGACGATGGGCAACGCTACGAAATTATTGATGGAGTACTTCTTTATATGGCTCCTGCGCCCACACCACCACATCAGAAAGTTTTAGGTCGCATTTACCGTTACTTTACGACCTATATCGAAGACACTGGTCTAGGTCAAGTGTTTTTTGCACCACTAGACGTAGAAATTGCCCCTAAAACAGTCGTGCAACCTGATGCTCTTATCCTTCTCAAAACTGGTTCTGCGAGAGTCACAGCAAAGCGCATTCAAGGTACACCAGACCTCGCTGTAGAAATCTCCTCGCCCAGCACAGTTGGACACGACCGCTCTACCAAACAAAAAGCGTACGAGCGAGCAGGTATACGTGAGTACTGGTTTGTAGACCCATTAGCACACACCATAGAAATACTTATTCTAAAGGACAAAACATATACATCGCTCGGTGTGTTTAGCGGAGAACTTACCCTGCCATCGCTCATTATTCCTGCCTTAAAAGAGGTACCAGCCGAAAAGTTTTTCGTGTAGAAGACACATCTGAAACAAGCTTATCGAAGAAACGCCAGGGAACATGACACCGGCAATGCTGGTGTCGTGTTTCCTGGTATCTCTGTTTTTCTACCACCAACCTGCCGCAACTGCGTCGTTTGCTGGCGTCGGGGCGGCAAAACTAAAGCCAGCAGGACAATAAGGAGAGCTATGCACAACTGGCGGAGGCTTTGGCGCGTTGAAACTAAGTGTCCCTGTGTTGGCGGTCTTCGTAACAGGCGTTGGTTGAGCGTATGGTACATATGATGGTACCGTCCCCGGCATAAACCAATCGGTTGAGCGCACACCGTCGGGATAGGTCACGGTCGACTGTTGCAGGCCACCTGGATTTACAAAGTCGCGAACAGGCCGACCCTGTTCGGCTAGAAGCATTGAGTCATGCCAGATGGGAGCGGCACCATCGACGCCAAGTATATCGTTCATCGGCGTGTTATTGTCGTTGCCAACCCAGACGCCCATTACGTAGTCGGTGGTGTAGCCCATCGTCCAGTTGTCGCGGAAATCGTTTGTTGTGCCAGTTTTAGCCGCGGCTGGCCGTACCGTCCCCCGGTCTCCTGCCCAGCAATCGTTGCGCGAATTCGAGAAGAGTTGCAGCACGTTACAATCGAAAAATTCAGGCTTGCGCGACTCGTTATCGCTTAACACACTTGTCATCATATAGGCGAGTTGTGGGCTTAACACTTTTGTACCCTTGAGAACAGAATGCGCAAAGGTTTTATTCGTGCTGGCGTAAACGACCTTGTTGACGGCATAGTAGGGAACATGTACCCCATTGTTGGCAAAGGTGCCAAAGGCCGAGGTATGGTCGACCAGTTTGACACCGAGACCACCGAGTACTAGCGAGTAGCCAGGAGTTCCTTCGTAACTGGTAACGCCCATATCATGCGCCGTTTTCATGGCGTTATCAATGCCGACGTGCTGCAACACCTTTACAGCAGGCACATTGAGCGAGTTTTGCAGAGCGCAGCGTAGCGTCATATGCCCGTGAAAGCGCTGATCGTAGTTCTGGGGCGAGAATGTCGGCGGAGTCGCACCTGGTAAATTGATTGTCAGAGGCGTATCGGCAACAGCTTGCGCAGGTGATGCTCCTTGCTCGAAGGCCGTCACATAGACATAGGGCTTGAATGATGATCCGGGTTGCCGGTAGCCCTGCGTGGCAACATCGAATTGACCGTCAATGCTGGTATTGTTGTAGTCGATACTGCCGAGCAACGAGCGGATCGCGCCCGTGTGAAAGTCGATCAGCACCTCGGCGGCGTTTGTCACGTTATGTCCACTATTATACAGGTCCGCGACATGCGCCTGAGCGATTTTCTGAATTTTGTCCTGCAACGCGATATCCAATGTTGTAGAGACAATCATATCCGAGCGCGACAAATCAACGCGTTTGAGATGGTACTGTGCCTCAAGTTGCGTCAACACGAAGTTGAAAAAGTGCGGTGCGCGATTCGTCAAAGTCGTAGGGTGCTTAAAGAAGTGCGGACTACTGACCTCTTTCATTGCGTCGTTCGCCTGTACCCGCGTAATATATTGCTGGTTAACCATAAGGTCAAGCACAACCTGACAACGCTTAATAGCAGCCTGTGGGTGACGTGAGGGCGAATAGGTGTCAGGCGAATTCGGCAAGCCAGCTAGCATAGCCGATTGCGCAAGGTCAAGTTTCGCCGATGCGGGTTTTCCGCCTGGTGTGTCTTCTATACCAAAGAACAGATTTGCCGCCGCATCAATGCCGTATGCCTGATCGCCATAAAAAATGCTGTTCATATACATTTGTAGTATATCGCGCTTGCTATAGCGGCTATTGACCTCTGGCGTCAGAGCAATCTCCTGCAGTTTGCGCACAATAGAAGTTTCGTTGCCAACCACCAGATTCTTGATCAACTGCTGCGTAATCGTGCTTCCACCCTCGACAACATGCCCACTACGCAGGTTGTCGATAGCGGCGCGTAAAATACGCAGAATATCGACCCCCGGATTGGTCCAGAAGTTCTTATCTTCGGTCGCAATCGTTGCATTTAGCACATCCGGCGCGATATTATCGAGTGTCACCGTTGTATGTACGCCTTGATCGGTCAACTGTCCAAGAAACACGCCCTTGCTATCGTACATCTTGAGGTTGTCTTTGGGTAACAACTCGTGGAGCGTCGCCACTCGTGGAATATATTTATTCTGCGTATCGCTATAAAAGCGATAGCCAGCATAGACGCCCGCGCCACTCAATGAGAGAAAGACGACGAGTAGTGATAGCACAGTGCTACCAAGAGTAAGCCAGAGACGCTGGACATTGCGCCGTTCGTCATTGCGTGTTCCACGTAAATTTCTACGCGAAATGTGACGCAGCAAAAGCTTCTTGCGCCTCCTTAGCAATGGCAGTTGAGATGGAATAGCTGTGGGAATATGCTTGAGAGTTTCCGGTATAGGAGTGTCTCTGTTTAATGTAAGCGTCTTTCGCGTAGAGACATTTGTATTCGGCTCACCCAGTCTCTGGTCCTCTGCTGGCATAGCAATACTCCTTAAGACCTGTTCCCATACATCAGCTTTCAATAACCATACCATACGGATATGCAACTTGACAATAAGCAAAAAGGGGAAACTACATGTCTTAAGTAAATAGACGCAATATGGGGTAAATAATCGCATACAGGGTAGGGACCGCATTCATCACGTCCACGGTGACCTCCACAAACGCGAAGGCGGACGTGATGAATGCGGTCCCTACCCTGGTTGTGCTGCCTCGATGAGTGCTGGGAGTATCTCATTGGTGATGATTTGAATTTGATTAAGGCTTTCAAGCCACGGAATATCTTGCTGGTCACGGATGCCACGTACCTCGGCAAGTTGGAGTACACTCTCGTCGATAAGCGTACGAAAGTAGAGGAAGGCCCGTACCGCGTCGGCTACTGGAACATGGGAGCTATGCGTGATCGAGCCGTATTCTGTTCCAAGCTGAATAGCCTCGCGACGCAATTCGTCCCTATGCGTGTTGTCAGTAACGGCCCGCAGCAGCAATTCAAGCACACGCCGTCCAAGCAAGCGGTAGGCTTCACGCGCTTGCTCATCAAAATGCTCGTACCACGGCAAGGTGTTCAATGTACCATCGGTAAAGGCGAAGCGCACACGCCCTAGCACACTCTGAATGAGTAGCTGCGCCGCCGGATTATTCT
>CAXTUE010000276.1:6480-6693 GCA_964247355.1 uncultured Ktedonobacteraceae bacterium
GCACGACGAAAGCGCCGGTGTCCGCCATGAGTACGGCGCGACGGCAGTTCGTTGCGGTCCGCCCACAAGCGAACCGTCGCGGGATGAATGCCTAGCAAATCCGCCGCCTCGCTCAGGCTCATCCACTCCTCTCCCGTCTGCGATGTAGACATGTCTCCTCCTCAAAATAGTGGCATACTTATATAACGCCTACAACTATAACGCCTACAACGT
>CAXTUE010000277.1:0-5673 GCA_964247355.1 uncultured Ktedonobacteraceae bacterium
AGATCACAGGGGAATGGCCTGCATTGGCGTATAAAAGCTGTCGCGTTGCCGGGTCGTAACACCCGACATAGATGGTGGCAAACATACCGACATCGGTAAAGTCATCGTAGAGGTCTTCGTTTACTCTACTGAGCACAGCCCTGGGATGCAAAAGAGGAATAAAGCGCGCTACACCGTGCAGAACCGTGCGGGTCATGGTCATCAGTAAGGCAGCAGGTAGACCCTTTCCACTAATATCACCAATTGAGAGCACGAGATGTCCAGTAGCATGGGTGTTGAAGGTATAAAAGTCACCGCCAACGTGTGCTGCTGGTCGGCTTTGTGCATGTATATCCAGTCCAGCTACAGATGGAAGCCTTTGTGGTAGTAATTGCAGTTGGATACTTGCCGTCAGTTCCAATTCTGCTTTCAATTTTGCTTGAGCAATACGTTCAATCGTCATCTTCTCTGACTCTAATTGAAGTGCTATAAGATGTGAGATAAGTGCGGCAGAAGCCTCTAAACGCATCTGCACATCGGGACCTTTCAATCCTAGTACGCCCATATGGCCTACTACCTGATCCTTTATTATCAGAGGTGCCCACATTGTAACATCGCTGCCATCAATCCATTTGGACGCATCGGGTATCTTTGGAGAACTGATTAAAAGCTGGTGATCCAGATTCCAAATGCCAACTACCTTTGCACCTAACAAATGCCAGGAGTCAGCAATAATTTTGATACCACTCTGATGGATGCGTAGAACACTAAACAAGGCATTTTGTACCTCTTGACGCAGCGGTACAGACTCCACATGTATGCTCACAACTGTTCCTCTTCTACACACTTAGAAAACACGCTCTGATAGCTTCTTCCTGCGTAGGAAACATCTTGAACACCATGTCAAGGCGCGTCAGTTCAAAGATGATACGAACAGGCTGCTGTAAGCAACAGACGAAGACATCACCGTTGTGCTCACGGCAGCGTTTCATTCCTTGTACCAGTGTTGCCAGGCCTGTCGAGTCCACAAAATTGACGCCCTCCAGATTCACAATCGCGTAGGCCGGAGACTGGTTGGAAACAGTCTTTAACGCCGTTTCTATAGAAGGCGCATTATACGCGTCGAAGCGACCGCTCAAGGTCAGAATAGTAACAGTGTCTTTATGCGATACGTGTACTTGCATGCTGTTTTCTCCGTTTCTTTTGTGTGCTGTCAAGAAGATATTGAAAATGGATAAGATACCAATCCACTACACTACTTATCGGTAAACCGTGTGCGGCCATGTAGTTATGTTGACCTATGGCTCGACATTCCTCTGGATTGTCGAGCAGTGAGGCAATTGTTTGTGCGAGGCTGTGGGCACTGCCGGGTTCAAAAAATCTGCCGATGTATCCCTCATCAGCAATGACATCGACAAAATCGCCTATGTGCGGCAGGACTACCGCTTTGCCGTATTCTCCCGCCTGATGTAAGACGCCTGAACTGCCTGTGGTACTGGTGTAGGGAAAGACCACCAGTGTTGCATGCCCAAACACATTTGCCACCCGCTCTTCGGGTACGTAGCCTGTAAAGGAAACATGGTGCAGTGCCGCGTACTCTTGCTGCATACGTTCGAGATAGCCGGGGGCGTTGGGGCTATCTGTGCCCGCGATGACCAGTTCTAATGTTCCATGTTTCCGCTCAGCTTGTAACAGCGCAAAGGCTTCCAGCAAGAGTTCGACGCGCTTGTACGTGCCGAATTTGCCAAACGTCAGAATGACCTGCCTCTCGTTGGACAACGGATCCGCCGGTGTTTGGGCTAGCTCCTCGAATGCTCCATGTGGAGTAAGCAGCACATTGTCAGCTCCATACCGCTCCTCCAGGAGTTCTACATAGTTTGGAATAGTTACGGCAACCAGGTTTGTCGTGAGGAGCAGGCGTGTAACTATTTTCCCAAAGAAGCGGATAAGCTGTTCCACTCTGCTCCCAAAGCCTGCACTGGCAAGGTTTATCTTCTCCATAAGATGGTGCAGTAAAACCACGGTGGGTACACCTGTCAGCCGCAAAAGAGCAGGTGTAATGAGTCCCAGCGTCGCCGCTATCTTGCGATCCCCGAAGGTCGCGAATTGAAGATTGAACAGCACCACGTCCGGCTTTAGCTTGTGTACCATGGCAAGAATTCGTAATGGATTGCGCCACGCGTTAAAGTGCCAGCAGGGAAGCACGCGTACAGGAACCTCGAAAGCACCAGTGTGTTGCTGCACACTCTCATAGCTTTGCCCGGTCGGTAAATCGTCGGTAAGCAAGAGAATTTCGCGCACCTCGGCTTTCTGACGGAGAGAGCGTACGAAGTGATAGGCATATTCATTGAGGCTTCCTGTACCCGGTGGGTGCGTAGTAATGATGGCGATGCTCATTTTAGGCTTTGGCATACGCACCTCGCACATCATTCAACTTGATGACGACGAGATCATGAAGGAAACGTCGCACCTCTTTGGTCGCATTCACCTTTGAGCCAGGGGAATTTACCCATTGCACCGGCACCTCTGCAACACGATAGCCAAACTTCGTGGCGAGGTAGAGTACTTCCAGATCAAACGAAAAGCCTTTAATTGTTTGCGCTATGTGCAGACGTTGTGCCGTTTCACGTGTGTACATCTTGAAACCGCATTGAGTGTCATGTACTTTAAAGCGAAACGCGAAGCGTATCAATGAGCGCAGACCATAGCTGAGGGTACGTCGTAAAAGCGAGCGTGAGGCTTCCTGTGCATTGCCAACAGCGCGGGAGCCAATGGCCATGTCATAACCCTCTTGCTCCAGTTTGGTGAAGAGTGCTGGAATTTCTTCGATTGGAGTGGAGTTATCCGCGTCGGCAAACAAGATGTATTTGCCACGAGCCGCCAGAATACCATGCTGAGTAGCACCGCCCTTCCCCTGATTGCCCGCCATCCTGAGTAAGCGCAGGTTTATTAGTCCCAGTTCTTCGACGAGACTAGCAGTTTGATCGGTTGAGCCATCATCGACGACGATCAACTCCCAAGAGGGTACAAGATCAGAGACATACGATGATATTGCTCCAATAGTTGGTATGATCCGCTCTTCCTCGTTGTAGGCGGGAATGACAATTGAAAGGTAAGGTTCCTCTGCCAGTGGTGCTGTTTTCCAAAGTGAATAGTTCTGGTATGTCATGATATCTCACCTGCCGATTCGTATAAAATTGTCTACATCCTTGACCAGGGGTAGAAGCTTTATGCCTTACTATTCATATCGGCAGGACAAAAAGATTTCCTTAGAAAATGTTAAGACACCTTAAGGACCAGTGCAGGTGAATAGAACGGTACTACTTGGAAGTGTACGTATACTGAAACTAATGCAGGAAAAATTTATATTTGCCACTACAGTGCTTTCCCATCTGTCAAGGATACATATGTTATGTCTACTCAAGTGTTACATGTAGATACTCAACAGATTACAATTCCCTTGCTACGACGTGTAAGGGCAACACTTCAGCATGTCAATAAGCACCTGCTTATAGCACTAGCTCTTGCCTTTGCCTATCATGGCGTGTTATTGCTGTCGGGCGACTTCAAACGAACCTATGACGCGTTGATTCATGTTTTTTTTGCCGACCACTATTACCGTTACTGGTGGGACCCCTGGGAATATCGCTGGTATACAGGTTTTCCCATGACGAGTTATCCACCGGGTTCACAGCAAAGTATCGCGCTTGTCGCACATCTATTCGGAGGGGACTTACTGAGTGGATTCGTTGTTGTGCAACTCTTTGCTGTCCTTAACATTGTCTTTGGGACATATCGCTCTTCAAAGATATGGGTGAGCGAGGAGGCTGCGGGTTACGCAGCCCTGCTGGTCGTGTTTTGCTCCAGCATCACGGAGACGGTGCATGTTTTTGGGCAATTGCCGACAACCTTCTCGCTTGGGTTTCTCTTACATGCGCTGGCCTATGCACACAAGTGGTTGGACGAAGGTAAGAGGCGATACTTATTTAGTGCATGGGCGTTTAATGCTGCGACAACAGCGGGGCATCATGTGACGACACTCTTCGGGGCGGTCTTTTTTGTGTTGCCGGTTGTCGGGCTGGTGATAGTGCAAAAGTTTCGCGTGCCTCTAGCTGATGAACTGCTACAACGGCCCACGCGCGTCACGCGCAAAAATTTCAGGGCACTGGTCGTGCGGCGTGTGCGACGTGTATTGCCTGTAAGTACGCGAGCAGCAGTGTATCTGGTGGGACTGGTTGTAGTACTGATTATTGTTGTTCTCCCCTACTGGTTGTATAGCAGGTCAGACCCCATCGTGCAGGTGCCTATTCCGCATGCGTCACGCGAGAATTTCTTAGTCAATACGAGCGCGGGCCTTGTATTCTGGCTCGTTCCCTATGGTCTCTCCATTCTCACCTTCCCCTATGTATTTTATAAAGCCTATACCACGAAGGCATGGCCCCTCGCACTTTCATACTCGATGCTGGTATTGCTCGGTACTGGCGGGACAACTCCTCTGCCGCACCTTATTCTGCGCAACTCGTTTAATATTTTGACACTTGACCGGTTCACCTTCTGGGCTACCATCATTCAATTGCCAATTCTTGGCGAGTTTGTTGTCAGTATGCTGCACGGGGGCCTGGCAAAGTACCTGCGTGAACAGTTCGGTACGTTCACATGGCGTGGCGTTCAGATAGGCTTGCTGGTCTCCTATCTTGGGATTTCCATCTTTGTTGCGAACTTGACACAGTTCCGGCAATTTCAACCTACAGCGATTAACTTTCAGCCAATCGTCAATTTTCTAAACAAAGATCAACATGCACGCTGGCGTTATATCACGCTTGGCTTTGGTGATCAAATGTCCTTGCTTTCCTCGGAGACGACGGCCACCTCGGTCGATGGTGATTATAATTCCGCACGTCAACTGCCTGAATTGAACACCTCTCCTATTGAGCGATTGGAGGGGGCGAAGTACGCGGGCATTCCAGGTATCGGCTCGTTGCAGCAAATCCTGGCGATTCCAGAAAAATATAACCTGAAATATGTTTTCTCTAATGACCAGTTTTATGACCCTCTGCTGTTTTTCTCTGGTTGGCATCGCCTGCAACGCCTGGAAAATGGCATCATGGTGTGGGAACGTGCCGACATCGCACCACTGCCAGCAGTATTGCCACGCAAGGACATTCCCGTCTATCAGAGTGTGATGTGGGGGACAGTGCCGATAGCCTCGATTTTCTGGGCATTGCTCACCATTAGTGCCAATGTGTGGCTCCTTCTGGTACGGAAATTGTTCACCTTTCTAGGGCTGCGCACGTTTGTACAAAAACGTACATCTCGTGTCTATCGAGCTATTCACTCATTGCCATTTCTACGGCGGGTGTATCATCTAAGAAATCGTGTCGCTGAAAATGTGCACATCCGTTTGTTACGCTGGGCGCAATTGGAGCCGGACGACGAATGGGAACCGAGAACAAAGCGCTGGCAGTTATGGAGCAACTGGTTCGAGCACATCAAGAGGGTGAAGCCAGCACCGCCCGGCGCTCAACAACTACGTACAGCCATGCTATGCCTGATGCTGGTTTCCTCCCTGTCCTATGGTATCTTCTCTTTAGTTCAACAGCATAATAGTCCGGTCACGATTGTACAGAACTATTATGATGATCTTGACTTTCGACGCTACAACTCGGCATATGCGCGTCTCGATCCACTCACTCG
>CAXTUE010000277.1:5683-6671 GCA_964247355.1 uncultured Ktedonobacteraceae bacterium
CCCAACCATCGATCAGTACCTGTTACAGCTATCGGTCGTCAACGGGCTGGTTGCCTCTTATGGGAAGCTAGACTCTGTGTATGTCAGCGTTGTGAAAAGCGAAGGGGATGTGTTGCAGGTACGTGTACATGCGCTCTGGGTGACGGCACTTTTGAGTTATCCAACAACTGACAACCTGACGATGGTGAAGCGCGAGGGACAGTGGTACATCAAGCCATCGAGTGCCGATATTACAGTCCCGCCCGATAAGTTTTTGCGGCGTCCGGCGGTTAACTGGCACTCGCAGGGACGCTCGGTTGTTACAACGGGCACAACTGCTTTTGGTGATGTGCTGGACCGGCCTCTGTTACAAATTCTATCATCTCGCCTCGTAAAGGTGGGCAAGACATACAGTGTTGTCGGTGAACTGATCAACACAGATGTCAACCCGGCAGATGTCACGGTGACGGCGGTCCTTTTTGACAAATATCACAACATACTTTCCACATACAATGCGCAAGCAGGTATGATTCACAAAATGCTTCCAAAAGAGACAACACCGTTTCGTGTCGATTTTGAAGGCGTTGCGGGCACAGGTCTTATCGACGCGGCAACGCTCATGGGGAAGTTTAAGGCTGGATTGGTGACACCGTTGCACCTGAGTGCTCCAATTGCCTCGTTCGAGGTTTATGCCAAAGCGGTGGTTACTGATCACGACCTGGATCGAAATGTTGGGGAGCAGTCTGTATCGGTGAAAGATGAAGCAGATGGACAGCTTCATCTCACCGGCATGCTATATAACACTGGCACTACTGAGGCTACTGTGCCTCATCTTCTTGTAACCTACTACGACGCACAGAACGAGGTGCTGTGGGTGGACAGCTATTACATTGAGCAAGCGGTCGAGCCAGAGCACAGCGAACCCTTCGATATTGTACTTACTCCAGCTCGTAGCGTCACATCCATTATCAATACAGGTGGAGTCTACACAAATATTCTGAAGCAGCAA
>CAXTUE010000278.1:0-6658 GCA_964247355.1 uncultured Ktedonobacteraceae bacterium
AATTAATGTAGAGGCATATAAGCTAAGTGCTTTGGTGGTTTCCGCTTTCTTTGGAGGGACAGCAGGAGCACTCACTACGTACTATACTGGGTCAATTTCTCCTCCTGACGCCTTTGCGCCTATTTACGATATCACAGTGGCGTTGACTGTGTTTTTCGGGGGTGCCGGTACACTATTAGGTCCTTTACTGGGAGCCATAATTTTGGGACCTATGCAACAATACCTCACGCAGGAATACGGCACTATCGGGCTTGACAAAATTCTTTTTGGAGCACTGCTACTGATAGTTGTTCTTGTGTTTCCTGAAGGTGTGATTGTCTCGTTGCCTCGACTATGGATGCGATTATCTTTAGCACGAATGCGCTCTATTCCTTTACCTGAAAGACAAAAGGAGCCGATAATTGAGCAAAGTAAATAGAGATGGAGAGGGATATGAGTTTCATAGAGGTTCGTAACGTCTCTAAAGCCTTTAGAGGCATTCAGGCATTGCAAGCATGCTCGTTAGAGGTGGAGGAGAAAACAATTACAGGAGTGATTGGGCCAAATGGCTCTGGTAAAACAACACTCTTTAATATCCTAACTGGTTATGCGGCTCTTGATACTGGTTCCATCCAATTTGAAGGCCGTAACATCACCAACTTACCGCCGGAGAAGATTTTTCAGTCTGGAATAGGACGAACTTTTCAATTAACCCGTGTCTTTCCACGACTAACAGTTTTAGAGAACATGCATGTAGCGGCACGGCGTAAAAGTGGATTGCTACGTATACTTGCAAGTTGGAGTTCTACTCACGAGCAACAACAGGCACTGGATTTGTTAGATTTTGTGAATCTCACCCCTCTTAAGGATGAACTGGCCGGTAATTTATCCTACGGACAAAAAAAACTTCTGGAGTTTGCATCTATTTTGATCGCCCAACCACGTGTTATTCTGCTTGATGAACCTGCTGGTGGAGTAAATCCCAGCGTAATTAAGCAACTCGCAGACCGTATCCGCGAACTGAATAAACAGGGTATAACGTTCTTAATTGTAGAGCACAATATGGAGTTCGTGATGAGTATTTGTGATGCTATAACAGTTCTGCATCGTGGTACAAAAATTGCCGAAGGAACACCAGAACAGGTTCGTAACAATGCACTAGTTCTTGATGCCTACTTAGGGGAAGATGAAGAATGATATTAACACTGGAGAATGTTGTTGCAGGCTATAGCGGTGGAGATATTCTAAAAGGAGTCAATCTGACCATTGAGAAGGAGTCCGTAACCTGCATTGTCGGACCTAATGGAGCAGGTAAATCAACAGTCCTACGTACTATCAGTGGACTCTTAAAACCACGGCTGGGCAACATCCTTTTTAATGGACAATCTATTGTAGGACTGACTCCTCCTCAAATTCTTGCTCGTGGGATTGTACAAGTTCCTCAAGAACATAGCCTTTTTAACGAGATGACAGTGCAACAGAATGTCAAGATGGGGGGCTTCTTACTCCATGACCAAGCATTAGTGCGACGACGGCTACAAGCTGTCGAGGAGCAATTTCCCCTTGTTAAAGAGAGAGCGAATGAGAAGGCGGGCGACTTGTCAGGGGGACAGCAACGTATGGTGGAATTCGCGCGCTCTTTGATGCTAGACCCAAGCATAATAGTGTTAGACGAACCCTCAATGGGTCTTGATCCAAAGACGCGCAAACAAATATTTGAAAACGTACAAATCATGCATTCCTTCGGTAAAACAATTTTGCTTGTAGAGCAAAATGTCCGTGCAGGTTTCAAGATAGCAACACACGGAGTTGTCATGGAAAATGGGCATGTTCGTCTGATAGGATCTCCATCAGAGTTACTGACGAATCCTGAAATTAATCATTTATATCTTGGTGGTACGCTTCCAGTAGAACTCCCCTAAAGAGCGAAAAACAGTGAGTCATGTAACACACAACAGGAAATGGTGCTTGAAGAACTTCGCAAACCGACAAGGTTGACTGTCATTTGAGAGAACATAGGACATTTCATACAGCAAGTATATAGTTCTTAGTGTACCTATATATGTATTTATGACTTTTGATGCAGTGAAGGCACTAGTAAATTGCTAGTAATATACGCATATTATACGCAAAAATGTTGACTTACGGATTTACTTAGTTAATAATGATGAGAGTACTGTTTTCTTGTGAACATAGAAATGCTATGTTCAGGCTACTAAGAAAACATGTGTTTCGCTTCGTTGGCTTATTATAAGGCTCCGGCAATGCTGGTAGCTATGTGAAAGCTAGCATTCATGACAAAAGGAGGATGTTGTGGTAAAACGTCCTATGTACAAACTATCTCTTGGTAAAGTTGTCTTCATCGTTGCGGGATTGATGATGATTCTTACAAGTTTGAGTGCTTGCGTGCAGAGTAACACGAATGCTCCCTCAAATACTACGCAAGGGCCGATAAAAATTGGTGCTTCGCTCCCTTTAAGTGGAGATTTATCGCAAGATGGAAATTTCACAAAAAACGGATACTTGCTATGGCAAGATTACGTTAACAGCCATGGTTGTTTGCTTGGCCGACAAGTAAAGATGGATATTCTAAATAACGGCTCCAAAGTTGAACAGACAGGCACAGATTATACAACGCTTATTGGAACGAATCATGATGATCTCGTCGTTGGACCATTTGCGGACGATTTTACCGTGTCTGCTGCCCGCGCGGCTGCACGTTACAAATATGTCATGATTAACGGCACTGGAGAGGCACCAAGCGTCTTTAACAGTGGATTAACGAACATTTTCTCAGTCTCGTTGCCAGCAGCGACAACTCTTTCCAGTTTTGCTTTGTACGTGCAGTCACTTCCTGCCTCGCTGCGACCAAAGACTGCTGCCTATGCAACTCAAGATGATCCCTATCTCCGACCAATCGTAGAAACTGCAAAAGCTAAGCTAGAAGCTAGCGGAATAACATCAGCTACGGGTTCTCAACCAATTGTATACCCGCCAGAGACGACTGATTGGAACCCTATCGCAGATAAGATAATTGCTACCCGTGCGCAAATTGTGATATTGGGAACTCTTACAAGCGATGCTGTGGCCTTTGTCAAGAGGTTTAAACAAGAACACTACAACCCGCAAATGCTGGTTGAGGTTTCGGGGCCAGATCAAGGCTCGCAGTTTAGCAGTCCTATTGGAGGACCGAAGGTTGCGGAAGGCATTTTTGTTCCTAATGGTAGCTGGTACCCTGGTATAAAAAACTTCGGCGAGGCTAACTTTGAGCAAGCCTACACGAAAAAGTTTGGTGGTACCCCTGATGGTATCAGCCAGGACTCTGTGCAAGCGTGGTCTGTAATGCAGGTATTGCAGCAGGCTGTCGAGAAAAACAAGAGTCTTGACAACGCGAAGCTAATGAACACGCTGCGTACAGAGACATTTCAAACGCTACAAGGCACGGTAAAATTTGCTTCTGATGGCTCAAATTCGATTGCGACACCATTCTTATATCAATGGCAGAGCGGAAGTACTATACCTGTGTATCCCTTAAACGAGGCACAGAAGAATCCTATTTTCCCGAAGCCGCAATGGTAGTGAGCATATTCTACTTTTGGATAGAGGAAACACATCAGTGGTGTTTCCTCTATTTATGCGCTTGATCAGCGTCTTTGCTTTATCTCTTTTAGCTAGACATATGGAGAGGAAGACTTGTGACCCTCATTCTCGACGCTATTATCACAGGTGTGATGGCAGGGGCAGTCTATGCTCTTATGTCCACTGGTATGACTTTAATTTTTGGTGTGCTCAATATCATCAATATCGCACAAGGAATTCTTGTGATTCTTGGCGCGTATCTAAGTTATACGCTATCGCAGTGGTTGCATATTGATCTTTTTGTTGGCTTATTTATCACCATACCTGTAATGTTTCTTGTTGGAGTCGCTATCGAATGGGCTTTCATACGCAGAATCCGACAGAATCGCGCCGCCTTATCAATTCTTGTCACCTTTGCTTTTTCGCTTGTGTTAGAGGGGATTATAGGACTGTTTTATGGTGCTAGCAATGTTTCGCTTCATGCATGGTATACTGATGCTACCTTGCAGATTGCTGATTTCTATCTTCCCTATATCAACATCTTTGCCTTTTTGTTGAGTGTTTTCTTACTTTTCTTGCTCTTCTTACTACTGTACCGGACAAAATTTGGTCGTAGTATACGAGCGACAATGCAGAATAGCACCTCAGCTATGTTGATAGGTATCGATGTGGACCGTGTACAAACACTTACGTTTGGTATTGGCGTTGCTCTTGCTGCTGCAGGTGGCGTAGCATATGGAGCCACAAATATCTTTAATGCGGCGAGCTCCTATGATCTCATCTCACGCTTGCTTGTTGTAATTGTGCTTGGAGGAATGGGAAGTTTACGTGGGGCATTGGTCGCCTCCGTTCTCATGCTGGTAATTGGTAACATAACTGCTATCATCTGGTCTCCAACATGGTCTACACTTGTCTTCTTTGTTGTTCTCGCCGCCGTACTCATACTACGACCGCAAGGGCTTTTTGGGCAAGTAGAAGGAAGAAAGCAATGAAAAAGAATAGTGTGTTGAGACGATATGTAGCTGTCTTCGTGCTTCTGGTGTTTCTGTTCTCCTTTCCTTTGTTAATCTCTCCCACACCTGCAATTACTCACATCAGTGTGTATGTATTGCTCTTTACGACTGCTGCCATTGCATGGAATCTCTTTTCCGGCTTTACTGGCTATATTAATTTAGGTTCCGCCGTCTACCTTGGTATTGGCGGGTACGCAATGGCGATTGTGTGCCAGGACTTAAAGCTTCAGGGCGGCTATGTCCCTTTTCTCGTCCTTCCTCTCGCGGGACTCATTGCTGCTGTGTGTGCCATTCCACTCGGCTGGCTTGCGCTGCGTATCCGCCGCCATGCGTTTATGGTGCTCACCATTGGCATCTTTTATGTTGGGCAATATCTTGCCTATAACTTAGGTGGGCTCACAAATGGCGCATCTGGAATCTTTTTGCCGGACCCATCGTGGGATGCATATTTCTTTGATGTTCCATTTTATTATGTAGCACTTCTCCTCTGTCTGGTCGCCTTCGGCGTCTCGTGGTGGATTCGCACCTCTAAATTTGGTTTAGGACTCCTGGCAATTCGGAATGACGAAGACCGCGCATCCAGTCTAGGCATACGAACAGGAGCATACAAGTTATTTGCATATGTCCTCTCCTCTTTCTTTATTGCCATGATTGGCGCACTCATTGTGTATTATGTAGGGAGTATTTATCCTGAATCAGGTTTTACGCCCGCGTTTGATGTTGTGATTGCGTTAATGGTGTTTCTTGGTGGCGTAGGAACCGTCGTAGGACCACTCATTGGGGGTCTGCTGGTAGTACCAATAGAACAATTTCTGATTTTACAGTTTGGTACAACTCCTCTTGAGCCTATACTGTATGGTGGTTTGTTGCTCGCCGTCATTCTATTGCTGCCCAATGGTATTCGGGCAACAACGTAAGCACGGAGGCACAACACCCGGTCCCGTGACAAATGTTTCAGAACCCAGCGATATCTTTCTGGCTACAGAGAGTGGAAGAGGTGGAGAGGAATAAATAGATGCCATCACTTATAGAAACTCAAGCCATTTCAAAAGTGTTTGGAGGCATTCATGCACTTGCTGACTGCACTCTCTCGGTAAAAGAAGGCTCTATTACAGGACTCATTGGTCCTAACGGGTCGGGAAAGACAACACTTTTCAATGTCGTTACAGGCTTTGAGCGTCCCGATAAAGGAAGTATTGTGTTTAATGGACGCGACATTACGAATATGTTACCAAATGACGTATTTAAACTTGGCATAAGTCGTACATTTCAATTAACACGTATCTTTCCAGAACTCACAGTACTTGAAAATATGCACATTGCGGTACAACGTAGTGGATTACGCAGTGTGTTTAGCCGTTGGAGTTCAACGAACGAAAGTCGTAAAGCCGAAGAATTGTTGGAATTTGTAGGTATTCTGCAACTTGAGCATATGTTGGCAGGCAACTTGTCATATGGGCAGAAAAAGCTGCTTGAGTTTGCATTCATTCTGATTTCAGATCCGCAAGTCATTCTGCTAGATGAACCTGCGGGTGGTATCAATCCAACGATGATCAATTATCTGGCGGAGCGTATTCGCACTTTGAACAAGCAGGGGTTGACATTTCTCATCGTCGAACACAACATGGAGTTTGTCATGGAGTTGTGTGATACAGTAAATGTTATGCATCGCGGTACGAAAATTGCTGAGGGGACGCCACAGGAGGTACGAGATAATCCCGATGTGCTAACGGCTTACCTGGGAGAATAAGAGGAAATCATGGTATTGAAGATCGAAGACGTCGTCGCGGGCTATGATGGGAGTGACGTACTCAAGGGTGTAACACTAGAGGTTGGCAAAGGCTCGCTTACGTGCATCATCGGACCAAACGGAGCGGGCAAGTCTACTCTGTTACGCGTAATTAGTGGCCTCTTAAAGCCACGCAAAGGCCGTATTCTTTTTGCTGACCGCTCAATTGGTGGGTTGACACCTCGTCAGATATTAGCATTGGGTATCGTGCAGGTTCCACAAAATCACAGTCTCTTTGCGGACATGACGGTGCGAGAGAACGTACGACTAGGAGCATATCTACTGCAGGATACAGCAT
>CAXTUE010000279.1:0-6627 GCA_964247355.1 uncultured Ktedonobacteraceae bacterium
GGCGTAAGTCTTACTGGGAACTTTTATTCGGAAGAGTTATTGGACTTACCTAGTTAGAAGGAATGCATATCCTATGCGTGTTTTAATTGTCCGTGTCCCTGGCAGTGGTCATTTTAATCCTTTGTTGACAGTAGCGCGTGAACTGATTCATCATGGGCATGAGGTGCGTTGGTACACTGGTGCCTACTACCAGAATGCTATAGAAACTCTCGGTGCTCAATTTGAGCCTATGAAAAAGGCATATGACTTTGGCGGGATGAACAAGGATGAGGCATTTCCTCATCTGGTAGGCTTAACAGGACTTCAAGCCTTCATCGAGAGTTGGAAAACAGTCTTCCTTGATGATGCTCCTAAAGAGGTCGAGGATATTCTGAGCATTTTGGAAGACTTTCCTGCGGATGTTCTGATTGCCGATGAGACAACCTTTGGTGCTCACTATGTCCATGAGAAGAAAGATATCCCCCTGGCTGTCGTTGCTACATCCGTCTACTTTTACGAAAGTAGAGATACTGCTCCAATAGGCTTAGGTTTACTTCCAAATAATACGTTTCTCGGTCGTATACGAAATGCATTGCTCAGTACCGTGACGAATCAGTTCCTCTTACGTGACTTACGAACATATATCGAGAAGACACGGCGACAGGTTGGACTTCCAGCCATCAAAAAAGGGGTGGTGGATAGTACCGCCAAGGAACCTGATCTCTACCTCATGGGAACAATTCCTTCGTTTGAATATCCACGCAGTGATTTGTATCCGCAAACACATTTTGTAGGACCCTTCTTTGGTCCTCCGGTCGAGGAATTTACGCCTCCATCATGGTGGGACGACTTGAAGAGCGGACGACCTGTTATACACGTTACTGCTGGTACTATTACGAGTGATCCCGCCCAACTACTCATTCCGACCATACAAGCATTAGCAATGGAAGATGTGCTTGTGGTTGCTACCACTGGCGGCATTCCGCTCGAACAGGTCGTGCTGGAGTCGCGGCCTGACAATTTGCGCCTGGAGAAATTTCTACCACACTACTACCTCTTACCGCACGTCGATGTCATGGTAACGAATGGAGGATATGGTGGAGTACAAATGGCAGTTGCGAGCGGTGTTCCAATGGTTGTGGCGGGAGCAACAGAGGAGAAACCTGAGGTAGCCAACCATGTTGTCTACTCTGGCGTGGGCCTTTACCTGAAGACACAGACCCCATCAGAGTCCCAGATACGAACTGCGGTTCAGACCCTTTTACACGATTCTCGCTACAAACAGCGCTCATTAGCCCTTCAACAAGAATGTCAGCAGCATAATGGACCTCAAAATGCTGTCAAACTTATTGAAGAACTGGTTCAGTCAAAACAAGGCTTAGCTGCATAAAGCGTGTACTTCTCTGGCGACGGGTAAAGGTCTTTCCTTTACCCATCCCACATTCGTTCATCAAAGGTTTCGTATAGAGGAAGGATAGTTCTGGTATGCAATCTCGCTCTTCTCATCGCTGGCTCTCTTTAGTTTTGCTTTGTTCAGCCACGTTTATGACGATTCTCGATGGCTCCATTATCAACGTAGCACTCCCGACCATACAGCATGAACTAAGTTTTACAGTAGAAAATTTGCAGTGGATCATCACTGGCTATGCGCTTACCTATGGAGGATTTCTGTTGTTTGCAGGACGGGCCAGTGACCTTTTTGGGCGGCGGCGTCTCTTTCTAACAGGAGTAACGCTTTTTTCGCTCGCCTCACTGCTCTGTGGTCTAGCCCCGTCGCAACTTCTTCTCATCGCAGCACGTCTAGTGCAGGGAATAGGGGGAGCATTGCTTACTCCCTCTGCCTTAGCCCTGATTGTGACTCTCTTTGCGGAGGGAACCGAGCGTAACCGTGCATTAGGCATCTATGGAGGACTCTCGGCGTTAGGCGCAGGTGTTGGTGCGCTCCTCGGTGGTCTGCTTACCAGTACTCTTGGATGGCGCTGGGTTTTCTTTGTCAACGTACCAGTGGGCGTACTCGTTGTTCTCTCATCTGCATTCACTGCTTTGATGGCTAGTCGTCTGGGCTTTAGATCAATGCTTATTGGGGGTGTTGTCGCTATGGCACTTGGTTTGGTACTGCTTACACGGATTGCCCCTGGTGGCACGTATCTCATCACTCTACTGCCGGGCATTATACTGTTTGGTATTGGTTTTGGCATATTGCTCAACACGACCTTGATCGCCGCCACTGCTGGAGTTAGCAACGAAGAGCAAGGTCTTGCCTCAGGTCTCATTAACACGACTAACCAGATAGGAACTGCGGTGACTATCGCTACTCTAACTGCCGTGTCCGCCGCCCGCACACACCTTCTTGACATGACTGCCCGTACATCCAACGATCATCAACAGGCACTTATCGGTGGCTATATATTTGCTTTTCTTGTCGGTCTTGGCCTACTCTTGCTTGCCCTTCTAATCATCCTTGTCTTTATTGATAACAAGAAAAAGCAGAATACTCCCAGCCTTGTGAGGCAGACGAGTACGCCGCAGATTGAGGCACTTGGCAAGAAGACGCACACCCTCTAAAGGGTGCTCGACTTTTCAAGAGCATTGCTTATAAAGAAGTTGTCCATGTGGACAACTTCATTTGTATGTTACCCAACTGGAAAGTAAAATGTCAAGGAAAATAGTAAAGAATATGTCAAAAAATGGAGTAGGGAAAACGTATCTGTTGAGGGCTGTGTTATACTCATGCAAGAGGGAAACACAACGATGGAAAAACATATGCGAGGACGCCAATCGGCCGAAACAGCGGAGCAGACCCGGCGCACAATTCTTATTGCGGCACTCCACATTTTCGCTCGTCAAGGGTTTGAGGCCACAGGCATGCGCGATATTGCGATTGCGGCGGGTACTACACATAGCCTGATTCGTCACCACTTTGGCTCGAAGGAGGGCGTCTGGCAAGCGGTAGTGAGTCAGGTATTTGATGAATTTGCAGATGCCCTTCATGCAAGTGCTCAACCGAATGGTACGCTCTCAAATGAGCCATCGGCACAACTTCAGCGCATCGTGCAAGCCTTCCTCCTCGTTTGTGCTCGTTCACCAGAGATCGTCCAATTGCTGCTCCATGAGGGCACAGTGAAGAGTACACGACTTGAATACGTCATGAAGCAAGCGGAACCCTTAGAGGAAATCATTGACCCACTCTTGCCGCGTGTGCAGCAACAGGGTGACTTACAACAATTTGACAACCACTCTTTCGTGCTTTACCTCATCACTGCAGGTGCTGCCCCCTTTGGTCTTTTTGCCTTTTCCAACCAGATACTTCAAGCAAACATTCTTTCAGAAGAACAAACGCAGCAACACATTGATCGTGTCCTTCAAACCCTTTTCCCTACATCAAAATCCTGATTTTCTCGCGTTTCTCGGTAAGTTGATACGAGTTGTAAAGATACTTCTTCAAGAATAGCACAGGTAGCTCAGGATTTTTAGCCACACTACTGGTCCAGCATTCTTATATGTGAGAGTATATATGCGATAATTTACTTGAGATACGTTTCTCTATATGAAGAGTTAAGTAGGAATGGTACTTCTGGCGACTTGCTTGTCGCACCGTATCATCGTATGTTATTGTAACAGTGTTCTCATTAAAGACCGTCCTATGTAGAGGGAAACGTGTTACAGAACAGGCGCATTCTCGTTGGTGTTTGTGGGGGGATTGCATCGTACAAGACAATAGAGCTTGTCAGTCGCTTACAGCAGGCAGGCGCACTTGTTGATGTTATTCTGACGGAGCATGCGGAAGATTTTATTCGCCCGCTTACTTTTGCCACGATGAGCCATCGACCGGTCTACACCGATCTGTGGGAGGCATCTGGCCATGCAGCAGAGATGCATATCGAGCTAGGCGAACAGGCAGAACTGCTGGCACTTGTGCCGGCGACAGCCAATACGCTTGCCAAGCTTGCGCATGGTATAGCTGATAATATGCTGACTGCTGTAGCTCTGGCTACAAAAGCACCTCTACTGGTGGCTCCTGCCATGTACCATAACATGTATAATCATCCGGCGACACAGGCCAATCTTGCGTTATTGCAAGAGCGAGGTGTGCATGTTGTTGGCCCGGTTGTGGGGCATTTGGCGTCGGGAGCAGTAGGTCCAGGGCGGCTACCGGAGACGGATGTTTTGTTGGGTGCCATACGCACAGTACTTGGGCGTCATGGAAACCTTGCGGGCCGTAAGGTCGTGATAACGGCGGGGGGAACGCAAGAGCCTATCGATCCGGTGCGTTATGTGGGTAATCGCTCATCTGGCAAGATGGGTTATGCCCTTGCGGAAGAGGCGAGAGATCGTGGTGCGCGTGTTACGCTCATTTCTGGTCCTGTCGCGCTTCCAGCACCTTATGGTGTAGAGTTTCAGGCTGTGCAAACGGCTCTGCAGATGCGTGACGCAGTTCGTTCGGCAATTACGGATGCCGATGTGCTCGTCATGAGTGCTGCCGTTGCAGACTATCGTCCGGCGACTCCAGCAGCGCGAAAAATCAAAAAGGGCGAGATACAACAACGTTCCGACGATGGAAGTACGCTCACGTTGCATCTGGTGGGAAATCCAGATATTCTAAGTGAACTGGCTTCTATACCTGATGAGCAGCGCGAGAACATGCACACACCGAAGCGACTGGTGCGCGTCGGGTTTGCAGCCGAGACCAACGACATTCAGCGTAACGCACAAAAAAAACTGCGAGAAAAGCAGTTGAGTATGCTGGTTGCAAATGATGTCAGCCGCTCGGATAGTGGCTTTGGGACGGACACGAACAAGGTGTTCATCTTTCATGCAGATGCTCCTGTGGAGGACCTGCCCGTAATGTCTAAAACGGATGTTGCGGTAGCCATTTGGGATCGCATTGTGTTATTGTTGGGAACGAGGAGTGAGTAGGGAGGATGTGGTGCTGTGATTGGAGATTTAGTTCTGGAATTATTGAGTACACGCAATATGCGGGAGGAGTCCAAAATGGATCGTGCTGCCAGTGCTGGTTTTGAAGGCATCGCTCAGATGCTGCTTGAACAAAAGAAATTGATGGATGCGTTAGAGGCTGAAAATCGTGAGTTGCGGCGGCAACTTGCTGATCTGCGCCGGGGTGTTGGTATTGCTGTAGTTATTGAAGGCAAAACAATTCAACTCGCGACGGAGCCAGGAAGTCCGGTTCCCATGACTCCACAAACGCAAGCAGCATTGCAGAGCTTGCAGACGCTGCAAAACTCACAGCAAACTCAGCAAAATAATGGAAACTATTCACAGCAGAACCGTCAGGCTACTGGCGGTCAGCAGCCTGTGACCTCGACAAGTGGCGACAGGCGCGAGAATGGCAATGCTCGCAGTCCCCTTGCCGACAGCTTTGTTCTCTAGTAACACAACAGGAAATGCTCTATGCACGACTCATGAGTTGTACATAGAGCATTTCTTGTTGTGTTTTTCACCATCTTTCAGCAAGCAAAGCTGCGAGCGCGTCCTTGTCACATGAAACGGGGAAGATACTCATTCCAGTATGCTCATGTATAGCGGAAATAGCGGCGGCGTCCATCGGGTTTGCCATTGCTAGCGTGAGGCGGTTGTGGTCGCGCCCTACAGGTACGCAGGAAAATTGCGTTGCCGTCTTGTATGGCAAGAGGTTCTTCATACGCTTCGAGAGCGAGGGTGGTAGCTGTAGAAATGGAAATGGAGTTGTGTCTCGTGTTACCGAATGCGCGTCTTGTCCAGCAAGTGAATGTACTAAAGCCATTGATTGAGTGTTCTCATTGTCTCGCCCCTCCAAGTCAAACGCATCAAGGAATGGTAGTGGATGCTCTGCAGAGGGCATCGTGTCCCACAAATGCTGTGTAATGGCAGGACGTAGTGTCATGTGTTGCACGACGCGACCAGCACAAGCAAAAACGTCCTCCAGCGATTGCCCCTGTTCTGGATAGCTTGCAATACTGAGCATGATGTTGGTCTCGAGAGTTAATGGTGGCACGAGCGTCTCAGATTGTAGCAAGTTCACGCTATGATACACGCGCTCAAGGATCATACATGCCCCTTGCCGGTCTACATGAGGAAAGAGAATGGCGGCACCTTTTCCCATGTCACTATACACATTGTCCTCCACGCGTACCGCACGGCGTACATTCGTCAATACCTGCTCTACTATAGTTGCTGAGGGATGAAAGCGTTTGCGTTTATGCACAACTTCGTTTTCTGGTGTTATGTAAATACCCTCTAGTTGTGACACGTGGAGTAACAGGATGCTCACAGAGAGAGTAGACGTCAGCAGCTCTTGCATGCGTGTTCGTATGAGCGTATTCAATGTGGGCGATACAGGAAGCAGTTGATACTCTTCCTGGCCCTCTTGTTCTCTTGCTGATTGCAGGCATAGAGTTGAGAGAGGAGGGCAAGAACAGATTTCTAGTTCAGGAGCATTCTTCATCTCAGATGTCTTGATCATTGTATCTTTTCTTCTTGTGCTCATACCTTCTTGCCCCACACTTCGTTACAGAATGTAGTCGTATTTCTGAGTATACAGTGTGTCTTATAAGAGAGGGGATAGGTAGGAAGTTATGGTATGGTTAAGAAGTATACAGGATGGTTAAGAGGCGGTCATTGTGCATTGCAACCATGTGACCGCCTTGTATA
>CAXTUE010000280.1:0-1334 GCA_964247355.1 uncultured Ktedonobacteraceae bacterium
GTTGATACGACAACCACGACAGAAAGTGCAGGTGAAGAGAGCGTAATCGAGCCTGCTGAAACGGCAATAGATGCACTGCAGCAAGAAGGGCAAGCAGAAAGTCCAGAAGGTTTTGAGAGTGCTACTACAACACCCTCACCAGAAACAGATGAAGGAGCGTCCCTGCCAGAGGCTGCATCAACAGAGACCGCCGCTACACCAGTAGTGGAACCCCCAGAACCTGCAACTGCCGAACCGACGCAAGCTGAGTCGGCATTTGCACCTGCTTCAGAGGCCAATGAAGTAGTCCCGACTGCTGAAACACTGACAAACGGAAATGAGACTGCGAATGAGGCTTCATTAGCAGACCAACAATCGGAGGTACAAGCAGAAGCAGAAACACTAGGTACAGCAGAAGAAACAAATACTGCTAGCGGAACAGAAGTTCCCGATACAGAGCAAACCGGAACTGCTACCCTACCAGATCTAGCTACTACCAGCGATGATGTACCCCCTCCTGCCGGTGGTGGAGGTGAGGGTAGCCCAATCGAGGAGCCACCTACTCCAGCCGTACCAGATGTGACGCAGGCAGAACCGACGCAAGCACTGGCACAAGTGGGAAATTTACCTCCCGCACAACTACAGCAAGCTCTAGGCGGTGTCTCTGCCGCTGCGTCGCACTCTGTAGGAGCAAAAAGAACCGAATTGGCGGCAAATGCTCCACAAATGGAACGCCCATCGGGTGCGCCTGCTGGTCAGGCTACTGTGGCTAGTCAGAATGATCAGGCAACCCCTACAATCCCTATAACCACGCAATCAGCAGAAAAGACAGGCGTACCACAAAAAGTAGAGCCTGTGCCGACAGCACCGACGACTCCTGCCACAGTTCCGGCCCCGCTACCGCCAGAGCCGCAGCTTCCTACGCAATCGGTAGCCGCACCGCGTATCACTGGCGACGCACAAAACCAAAATTCAGCCGTTGACGCTCAACAACTACAATCGTCATTACATGAACTTCCCGTTCATGATCCCGCACTGGATGTCACCGTAGGACCTGCCCCCCATCTTTCACTTGAGGGAAACGCCGACCCAACTCGTACACAGGAACAGCACAACCAGCTTGAACAAAGCACAACACAAGCGTATACGCAGGGACAGCAAGAGGCCGCACAGCCAATGGGGGAACAAAATATCTTCCCGAATGTGCCGCAAGAGACTTTACAGGCAGAGGTACCACAGGGTGATACTTCCGGTCCTGCTGGTGGAAGCGATGCGACAGCGACCCCCAGTAATGCTGGAAGTGGCGCACCGACTGGCGAGGCGGGTACACCGACAGGAGCAGTTGCTTCCGGGAC
>CAXTUE010000280.1:1344-6615 GCA_964247355.1 uncultured Ktedonobacteraceae bacterium
AGGGAGTAACGAAGAGGCTCAAGCAATTATAGCTCAACAAGAACGCGGCGATTAGATTCGCGCCTCTATCACACAGGCTCATTCTGCCATGAACACACGTCAACAAGAGCAGCAGAGACAAACAACAGAGGCACATGCCACCGCACAGCAGGATATAGAGCAACAGATACAGCAAAACGCATCCGAACAAACGACGGAGAGAACACAAGCGCAGAGTCAAGTGCAGCAACAGCGTGGAGAATGGAATCAAGCACAGGAACATCTTGTAACAGAGGCTCGGACTGAGGCAGGAAAGGCACATCAACAGGGCCAACAAGACATACAGAAGGAGCAAGCACAGGCGCAAACGCAGGCCGATCAGCACATTCAGGATGGAAACCGTGAGGTTACAGAGGCTCGACAACAGGGAGAACAGGAAGCGGCAAAACAAAGGCGAAATGCAGAGCAGGAATCTACTGGCGTGTTTAGCTGGCTGGCGGAACGCGCTCGCGCCTTCTTCAATCGCTTCAAGGAGGCCATTCAGCACGCCTTTGAGCTAGCTAGAGCAGCCGTGCGAAGTGCTATTCAACGAGCGCAACAACTGGCGGCTGCGGTGATAGACCGCGCTCGTCAAGCGATAGTCAACGTGATTCAGCGTGTGGGCAACCTTCTCATCTCAATTGGAGACCGCCTACTGGCTAGTTTCCCAGGACTACGTGACCGCTTCCGCCAAGCGATTCAAGAGCGGGTACATCGTGCGGTTGCCAAAGTCAACGAATTAGCTGACCGTCTCAAGCAAGGAGTGCAGCGTGCCTTGAATCTGCTCGGAGCAGCACTGGATGCTACCCTCGGCCTCCTCGAACGCGGTCTACTAGCAGCTGTCGATGCAGTGAATAACGCAGTACAGGGCGCGATTCGCTATGCCAACTCTGTCGTACAGACGTTTGCCGCCTTTGCCGCTCTAATCAAAGATATCGCGGCCAATCCTGGGCAGTGGCTACGTAATCTTGGTGCTGCCGTGATGGATGGTATTCGCAATCACCTGTGGAAAGCTTTTAAGAAGGCGATTAAAGAGTGGTTCAATCAAAAGGTAGAAGAGGTACTCGGCATAGGCCTGACCATCTTCAACATTCTGCGTAGTGGCGGCATCAACCTCGCCAAGATCGGGAGCATGGCATGGGAGGCCATTAAACAGGCTATTCCGATGGCCCTTGTACAGATATTGATCGAGAAACTTGTCTCCATGCTCATTCCTGCTGCTGGAGCGGTGTTAGCAATCATCGAGGGACTACAGGCCGCATGGGGAACGGTGCAGCGTATCTTGCAAGCCATTCAACGCTTCATCGAATTCATGAAAGCCGTTAAAACTGGAAAGGCGGGACCAAAGTTCGCAGACGTGCTGGCCGCCGCCGCCATCGCAGTCATCGACTTCGTAGCGAACTGGTTGCTCAAAAGACTGCGAAAACCAGCCGGAGCCGTAGCGAGTCGTTTGCGTGCTATCGCGCAACGCATCGAGCGGACACTTAAGCGCGGAGTACAGGCCGTCCGACGTGGACTTAGTCGTGTTGTGGGTGCAATCCGCTCTGGTGGTCGCGCCCTTGGGCGAAGACTGGGAAGAGGTCTTCGCACCGTTGGGCGAGTGTTAGGCCGCACCCGCCTAGGCCGTCTCGCCGTTCGCGGCTTCCGAGCCGTAGGACAACGTGTCCAACGCCTGAGACAGAGGTTTCAGGCATGGCGTGAGCGGAGAAGGCAGCAGAGAGAACAAAGACGGCAGCAAACTATTCAAGAACGTGTTGAACGCGTTAATCGAGAGCTACGTCCCAAAGTTCATTCACTACTAGAACGAGGGATTTCTAACATACGCTTACGTGGTCAGCTATATGCATGGCGCTTACAGTACGGGCTACGACGCCTGTTTGTACACAAAGAGGCAGGAAACCAAATACAGTTTATTGCACAAGTAAATCCATTAATTCATCTTCTGCCTGGTTTTCAACCGGAAGGAGCAGAAATAGCTAGAATCGTGCGTGAAATTGCAGAAGATATGTTAACAAGCCCAGCAATGAGAGAACAAGCGATACTAATAACAGAGAATACTAGGAGAAGCGGTGGTACTCCTATATCTACCATTGCTCCAGGAGAAGGTTGGCCTGGAAATGTAAGCCGTATACTTGCTGGAAGAACTCCTCCTGCTGGCAGTGAGCGTTTCTATACCGTAGGACAAGCAGGAGCAACTGAGCTTCTCATACATGAGAGACAAGCGATACGAGGGTATGGGCACACAAATGCGTTGGTCAGCACAGTTACACCACAAGGGACTATACGCCAATTTGCATCCTATCAGGATATAGCAACTACATTGAGCAGCATGGGAATGAGAGATCAATATATTGCAGGCGGAATGCGAACATTAATTTCGACAGGTGAGATGCCACCAGGATTTGCAAGGCGCCCAGGGGTTGCAGCAGAGGTGGCCTCTGCTACCTATCTCATAACACAACGTGAGTCTATTCGCAATCCTGCAACACTTGTAACAGCACCTGCAACACTAACACTTATTGAAAGAGGACAACTAAGCTTTTCTCAAGCTTTTACTGGACCAAATCCAGCATTCCCAATGGCACCTGAAGGAGCACCAGCTGCTGCACGTAGAGCATACGAGCAGCTAGGCATGCAAATTCCGCTTATTGGCAATCGTGGAGAGTCAAGCCTTGGTAGTATAGAGTCTTCTCAAGCACTCCTAAGAAGAGAATGGAACATAGTTGTAAATTTGGTAATGTCTGAATTAAGGGTAAGGCAACTTGTTTTTAATGATGTGAGTGAAGCAAGGAATGTTATAAGAGGAACACTAGAGAGTCATATTCATAGCTTCTTGTCACCTTAATAGAAGAGAGCAAAGGAAAAATACCATGATACGACTGCTATTGAAAGAACATGTGTCTGAAGCTAACGTAGCAACTGAAGCTTCACACAATAACTGGCTATGGTGGGATCTCATCGAGCGTAATAACAAAAATCCCTATGAAGTGATTTGGATAACGAAAGATAAAAAAACAAGTATTCACTATATCTATGATCATTTAATAGCTCTTCGCTATCTTGTAGTAAGAGGTGACAAAGAGGAAGAGATTACAGAACAGGCTAAAGCATCACTCGCTGTATATAGTCGAGGAGATATCTTTTCCATGGTGCAACAGGCTTCATCACTAGAAATGCTCATACAGAGTGTTTATCATGTGGCTATCGCAGCTCCTGAGAAATACGATTCAGAATTCTTCCGTCTCTTTGAAGGCTTTTTATCAAGCTCTAGTGTAGAGCTTCGGCGTGCCACTATTCTAGCTATTGCTTATGTGAGTTGGTCTGAGTTCCGGCCTCTCTTAGAAAATATCAAAAGCAACGATGTAGATGCAGAAGTACGTACAAATGCCAGTCTGGTAGCAGATGGATTGAAAGAACAGTCGTAGGAGTCAAGGATAAAACTAAAATAGCTGAAAATAACTTTTGAAAGGACCTGACGCATGACCACATTTCCTGGCTTACCGCGTGTGCAGAAGGGCGCGATCATTGGGCTTGACCCGCTCAATCCGTTGGCGAGCGTGATCGTTTTTCAGTACAACCCCGACGCGATGACACGCACGTTGACAGCTCAGACCTCTGGCAACAATGGTGATAAGGGGGAGGCTCTGCGCTTAAAGGGGCCGCCACAGGAGACAATTAAAATTGACGTGGAGATCGACGCGGTTGACCAGCTAGAGCGAGGTGATGCGACTGCCGTCAGCATGGGCCTCTATCCACAGTTGGCGTCCCTGGAAATGCTGCTCTATCCTAAATCGGCGGCGATGATTGCCAACGAGATACTCTCTGCTGTCGGAGTGATCGAGATTATTCCACCAGAAGCCCCACTAACACTCTTCGTATGGGGGGCAAAACGCATCCTGCCTGTTCGCCTGACCTCTTTTAGCATTACCGAAGACGCGTTTGATCCCAGCTTGAATCCACTACGAGCAAAGGTGAGCCTTGAACTGCGCGTACTCAACTATCAGGACCTCGGCCTGTTGAGCGTTGGCGGTGCGCTATTTATGGCACATCAGGTGGCGAAAGAGGTTATGGCGACTATCAACGGTGTGGGCAGTGCTGCGGCTCTTGCCTCACTACCACCAAATCTACGTTAGAAAGGAGAACTACTTTATGTTTGACCCGACCAGCCGTTACTCCACTACTGAGGTGGTGACAACAATGGCAACTGATAGTAATGGATTGCCACGCGAACTTCGCTACATCCGACGCCGTTTTATTCCGTCCAGCGTTGGCACAAATACGCTGGTAGAGCACACGTTTGTACAGGGAGAGCGACTCGATGTCATCACTGCACGCTATCTCGGCGATCCTACTCAATTCTGGCGTATCTGTGATGCGAACGATGTCATACGCCCCGACGAACTGACCGAGATCGGGCACGTTATCCGTATCGCTGTTCCACAATTGTAAAGAGGGTTGTATGTTAACAAACCTGCTCGGTATTCGCCTCATAGTACTGATAGGCAAAACTCTGCCCTTGCCAGCGTCTTATATGGTAACGAACGCTCTTACGAGTGTCGAGGTGACAAATGATGCAGAACAGGGAGATGGCTTCCAGATGACCTTCACGCTTGGAAAGGATAAGGCCGTCGAGTATGGCTTGTTGCTGAGTGGCATACTCAATCCCTTCAATCGTGTCGTACTCGGCGTGTTGCTAGGAGTTACGCCCGAAGTGCTGATCGACGGCATAATTACGCATCATCAGGTCGCGCCGAGCAACGACCCCGGCATGTCCACACTCACCGTTACGGGCAAGGATATCAGTACAATGCTTGATCTTGAAGAGAAAAACGCGAGCTACGAGAATCAGCCAGACTATGTGATCGTCACGCGGCTCATCGCAGGATACGCGCAGTATGGCCTGATTCCTAAGCCCACGCCAACGACGGATGTGCCAATCATCCTGGAGCGTATACCGCGTCAACATGAGACGGACCTGAAGTTCATTCAGCGTTTAGCACAAAACAACGGTTTTGTGTTTTACATCGAGCCACTCACTATCGGTGTCAACACCGCCTACTGGGGGCCAGAGAATCGCCTGAGTATTCCACAATCCGCTCTTACGATGAATATGGGAGCACATTCGACGGTTAAGACAATGCATTTCTCGCAAGATGCGCTCGCGCCAACAGGGACAAAAGGTACGATTGTTGAACCAATTACCAAACAAAGTATTCCTATTCCACCATTACCATCGTTACGCATACCTCCACT
>CAXTUE010000281.1:0-3712 GCA_964247355.1 uncultured Ktedonobacteraceae bacterium
GTACTAAGTACACCATCGCCACGCAACGTGTTCGCATGCCCATTGCTATGCAGATAGTAACGTGTGTCCACGGCACGAGCAAGGGGCCATTCCTGCTCATCGCGCCAGACATTCGCTCCCATGACAAAAATTTTGATTGGCGCCTCGTTAAGCATTCCCGTATCGATTCCCTTGAGGAAATGGTCGAACCAGCGTACCTGCAAGCTGCCGAAGTCGATTTTCAGGTCAATCAAGGCGGCAGATGCACCAAAGCCGAAGTTCAGTTCTCCAATCGGATTGGTCACACCGCCGTGGGTCCACGGGCCAATCAGCAGTTTACTTTGCCGTGCCTCCTGTGTACTCCCCTGTTCGCGTGTAAATTTGAAGTTCTCAATAGTGTCTTGCAGGAAGATATCGTACCAGCCACCAACATTTAGTGACGGAGCAGCGACCTGCTCATGCTTGCCAAGAATAGTGAGCGGGTCCGCGTGTTCGCGGTCCATAACATAATCAACACTCTCAAAAAAGGCTTTACTCACATTGTTACGCTTGATAGGTGCGAAATCCTTTAAGGGCAGAGACCAGTAACCCTGCGTTCCCAGAGCATCAATGTCTTGAATCAGACCATAGAGAGCATAACCGAGATGACGTGGGTCGGGATCACTCCGAAAGCGACGAAATAGCTCGTCAATGCCCATTGTAAGTTGCCAACTTGCGGCAGTGCCAAGTTCCATCGCGCCACCCCGGAACAGAACACCATTGAGTGGGTCATGCCAGGTAATAAACGGTACCATCGCTTTAAGTGCGGCTTGCTGTAACACAGCTGACGCCCATTGTGTGAAGCCTAAGTACGAGGCACCATACATTCCAACACTGCCATTGCTATATGGCAATTTCGCGGCCCACTCAATTGTATCAACGCCATCAAAAGCCTCGTTACGCATCGGCTCCCACTCGCCCTCGGAGGCCGCACGTCCACGCGTATCTTGAATAACCACAACGTATCCACGCCTTGCTGTTTGCGCCGGGTCGAGTACGGACGTTGCTCCCGGTCTTTACCATAGGGTAGGCGTGTGAGCAGGACAGGCCATTGTCCATCGCCACGTGGACGATACACGTTGGCACGTAATGTAACGCCGTCACGCATCTGCGCAGGTACATCAAAATCTACAGTGATTTCCGTTTCTATAGCCATGCAGAAAGTATCTCCTCTTTCGTGTGCATCATATGCTGTAGGGTACAGACAGTATGAACGTATGATACAACGTGAGAGAAGTAAGGTGCTAGCAATGCTTGACACCTCTTTGTGCTATTAGCTATACTCGCACAAAGAGAATATACTTTTACACGTATACAAATTCACGAATTGTAGGAACCGGTCCATCGTGTCCTAGTGCGGTTTAACAGATTTATCAGGGTACAAGATTCCTGTAGGGGTCTAATTCTATTACATCCTTTTGGCAATTGCTCATTTTTACAGGATTGAAGGGCGTTTCCTCAAATTCTCAAACATTGCACATTGCTAGCAAGATGTAATAGAATTAGACCCCTACAAAGGACGTATCTGCACAATCTTGTTACACCGACTCATCGGTTTCTCCTTCAATTGAAATAGAGCAGATAGTATGACAGAACAAGAACAGCTAACAGGTGCATACCTTGTAATACAAATGGGACCAGTCGGCAAGCGTATCGAATTATGGAAAGATACCACAACAATTGGCCGAAGCCGCGACTGCGATATTTTCCTGGCCGATATCACTGTTCATCGCAAGCAAGCAAGTATTATTTGGACAATGGCGGGCTACATGTTGCGTGACGATAACGGTGGTAATGATAGCTTTGTCAATGGCAGTGCGGTACAGGAGCAACTCTTGAACAATGGCGATCAGATTGTGTTTGGCAATAGTAAGATGACGTTTCACGCGAATGAGGGTACGCGACCATTTCAACTGCCTGTATCGCGAGGTCGTGAATTACATGTTGGCAAGGTGTCTAATGTGCCGTCACAAGCAATCGCGCGCCTAGAGCTAATGAGCGGGCATTCAGTAGTGCGTAGCATCGAACTCTTTGACGGCATGACAATTGGACGCAGCAGCGAATGTGATATTTTCCTGGAAGACCTGGCGGTCAGCCGACTTCATGTAAAAATCAAGGAACTGCCAAATGGAGAATATGAGGCAATAGACAATCGTTCCGCGACTGGCACACGCGTTAACGGTCGCGCGATCAAACGCAGTGTGCTCCATGATGGCGATGTTGTGCAGATCGGAGCTAGCAACTTCACGTTTCATGTGTCACATGCCTAGCAACTGGTTCATTTCCCTGACATGTTTCTCATAAGCATCAACTACGCTACCGTCGGCTTGCTGTATTGGGGCGTCATAAGCGTGTGTTTCGCGTATGAACTGCTGTACTTCGGCAGGCACATCACCCATAGACGCTGCATTGCCCTGCCGAATCAATGTGGATGACATGGTGCGATAGCGAGCATCAAACGGAAGCGGATGTACATACTGCGCAAAACGCTTGTTTTCGGGACGCTGTAAAAGTGCGTCTAGTTCTTGCGCGCCATCATCGCCACGCGGCGCAACCAGGAGTTCTGCGAGACGAAAGAGGGCCGTAAGTGATGTATTGCGGTCCTCGTAGTAGTGCGGGTCGAATATCTGCACAACCTTATCAAACCCTAGTAAAAAGAAAATATGTTGTGTGCCAGGAAACGAAGACCGTAGAGCCTCAGCCTGCTCTACGTACAGACCTCGATTAAAGAGAATAATGCCTGTATCCTGTACATATCTATGCAAAACGCTATCCAGCAAATTGATGCGGTCAAGCCACGTCGGACGCTCTACCCGCTCTTTGTCAACAGTACGCTTGCTAATAGCGGCGTAGATATGCACCGGCCCATGTATAGCTGTACGTGCCTGTTGTAAGAGCGCGATATGTGCGTTTGTAGGTGGATTGAACGAACCAGGAAACACTATGATATTGTTTTGAGGCAGAGGAGACTCTGGCACAAGTAAAGCCTGCGGTCCTGCATCGGGGTTCAGTGAGTCAAGCAAGGCTTGAATGGATTTCAGGCGTTGAATTGTGTCGATAGAGTAGTGCATAAAGATATTCTATCATATTGCTTCTGCTTCCTTACTATTTTATGTAGTTCTTTTGATACTGACGAACAAACGTGCAATATACAAACATCGCTTGCTATGAGGCTTCAAAGAGCTTGCAGACAGGAATATATCAGCGATAAAGAAAATTGTGGAAATAGCGAGTTAGTGAGGCGTACGCACAATCTTCTCCTGCCCACCCACAAACACGCGTTGCGTATACGGCAAGCCTTGCTTGTTCACGTTCACAAGGATAATATCAGCCATTTTGCCCCGTTCGAGAGAGCCGAAATCATGTCCGATGTGAACAGCATGTGCAGGGTTAAGCGTAATGAGCTTTACCGCCTGTGGCAATGACAGAACATTTTCTTTGTACAGTTTGTACGCGGCACTCAACATAGCCGAGGGATAGTAGTCCGAACAGAGGACATTAGCAAAGCCTGCTTGTATGGCCTCGGTTGCGCTCAGATTGCCGCCACTGGACTTGCCGCGCAACACGTTAGGAGCACCCATACATACCGCGAGACCGAGTTCATGCGCTTTTTGCGCCGCCTCTCTTGTCGTCGGAAATTCGCTTACAGTCACGCCAAAGTTCGGCCATTGTGCAACCTTGTCGGCACGATCAT
>CAXTUE010000281.1:3722-6589 GCA_964247355.1 uncultured Ktedonobacteraceae bacterium
AGCTCGGCCTCGCGTGCCAACTGCGTCACACGCTCAATACGTGCGGGAATATGCACTGCTTGCGCTCGCTTCAAGGCAATGAGGGCATCAATCTCAAGCGCGCTCGTGCCTGCTGACTTCGCTACATACTCGCGAAATGCTTGCTCAGTACGATACTGTCCCTGTCCTGGACTATGATCCATCAGCGAGACCAGCCCTACCTCACCCGTCGCAATCATGTCAACAATCGCCTCGCTGCCTCGCTGACTGGTCAATTCTAAACGCGCATGAATTTTGTGGCGTATCAAGCTCTCACGCTGCTCGTCACGAATCGCTTGACTTAGCTCGCGCACAAAGTTGTCTGAGCGCACTCCAAATTCGCCATCGTCCAGCGAGACCGCGTGAAATTCTGTGGTGATACCGCAGCCAGCCAGTCGCCAATCGGCCTCCTCTAGCGCAATAGATAATGGAAAATATACATTAGGACGCGGCATGACCAGTCGCTCGATAGAGTCACAATGCAGGTCAATAATTCCTGGTAGCAGTAGGCGTGTCGCGGCATCTATCGAGTTTGTCATGGAAGATGGACAGGTTGCGGCCTCACCAAGATCAAGAATCCGCTCGTTCTCCATCAGGAGCCAGCCGGATTCGACGACACGCTCCGGTAGTACAAGCGTGGCGTTATGTATCAGCGTTTGCATATCTAGCCTTTCGACTTACAACGAATACATTTCGTCGGCCAGCACTTTCAACGACTCCGTATCGTGCGAGACAGTGAGAATGGTCACGCCAGCCGTCTTTGCCTCAGCGATCATCTCTAACACAATAGATTTTGAGATACCGTCAAGGCTAGCGGTTGGCTCATCCAATAGCAGGAGTCGTGGGGCCGCAATAAAAGCACGGGCAAGATTAAGGCGTTGTTGCTCACCGCCACTAAATGTTACGGGGCTTGCCTGCCAACGACTCTCCTCGATACCCAGACGTTGTAGCCACTTCGCCGCCTCGGTCAATGCATCCTGGCGTTCAACACCAAGCCGCACCAGTGGTTCAGCCGTAACATCTAGCGCAGGGACACGGGGTAGAACCTTGAGAAATTGCGAACAGAAACCCAGTTCGCGTTCACGCAGATGCATCACTGTTTCTTCGCTTGCAGTCGCCATATTGACTCTGCCAAACTGCTGCGAATCATACCAGATAGTACCCTCGGTCGTGAGATAGGTGCGATAAATGCACTTGAGAATCGACGTTTTACCTGCGCCACTTTTGCCACTGATAATGAAGGTTTTGCCACGCTGCACCTGAAACGAAATATCGAGTAATGGTTCGATGATCCGTCCATCAACGAGGTGCATGGAGAAATTCTTTTTGAGATGCTGCACGTCAAGCATAGGTATTTCTTGAGAGGTTTGTTGCATAGAATAACGTATCTTTCGTTAAAGCGCGGACGAGACCAGTAGTTGCGTATAGGGATGTTGCGGGTCCTCCAATATCTGATCGGTCAGGCCCTGCTCGACGATGTAGCCATTTTTCATCACAATGGTGCGACCCGCGAGCTGCTTGATAACGCCGAGATCGTGCGAGACCAGCAACATCGTGATTTTTAGCTCCCACTGTATGCGCCGGATGAGGTCGAGCACTTTGGCCTGTACTGAGAGGTCCAACCCACTTGTCACCTCGTCGAGCAATAATATAGCTGGATTGCTCGAAAGAGCTTTTGAAATCTGGACGCGTTGCAACATACCGCCGCTAAACATACGTGGCTCATCGTCGATACGCTCGGTCGGCAACTCTGTTAATCGCATCAACTCGCTTGTGCGCTGCCGAATATGCCCGACATGCCGCCAGTTGGCAAGCAGCAGCTTTTCGGCGACATTGCCTCCAACACTGAACCTCATGTTCAGCCCCAGTTCGGGACGCTGGTAGACGATACCTAGACGCTGATTGCGAAATGTACGCCGTGCATATTTGTCCAGCGCGAGTAAGTTTACTGGCGTACTATCATGTTCGTTCGCGTTTAATTCGCGATACCATAATTCGCCGCTATCGGCAGGTACAGCTAAATTGACGAGTTGCATGAGCGTACTTTTGCCGCTCCCACTTTCGCCCACAATACCAAGTATTTCGCCTTTTGCCAGCGCGAAGTTAATATGCGCACAGGCCGTGACGCTACCGCAGACGGGACAGCGATTGCCTTTCTCCGGTCCAGTGAGGACATCACAATACGAGCAACCGGAACCGTAGCGTTTTGTCAGGTCACGCCCTTCGAGAACCCATTCTTTTGTGCTGGTAGGTTGCGTTTGCATAGCGAATTACGACGCCTCCGTTGCCACATATTGCTCATGTATTTTGGTACGTTTCTCGCAGTAGCTAGTATCGGAGCAGAGATAGGCCCAGCGTCCCTCTACTCCTGGCGTCTGCGACTCTACGAAGTGACTGGTAAGATAGGTATCGTTGGCACCACACTTGTCGCACCGTTTACCAGGGTCATGCTCCGTCGTAAATGGATAGTCCTCGAATTCAAGCGGCGCGACATGCGTGTAGGGCGGTATCACATAGACACGCTTCTCGCGACCCGCACCGAAGAGAAAAAGCGTCTCCGCCATATGCAGGCGTGGCACGTCGTAGCGTGGAATAGGCGTCGTGTCCATTAGATAGCGGTTCTCAACAATCACGGGATATTGCGCGGCAATGTTCATATCGCCCGAACGTATCACGCTTTCGTACATGTAGACCCACATGCGTCCATAGTCGGCCTCGGCATGCATTTCGGTGGCGCGTTCGAGATTTGGTTCGACCCAGCGTAAAGAGTCGGCCATTGGCACCTGCAAGACCAGAATCTGATCGTCGCGCATACTCTCTTCAGGAACGCGATGGCGTGTCTGCACAAG
>CAXTUE010000282.1:0-3277 GCA_964247355.1 uncultured Ktedonobacteraceae bacterium
ATTGATACCAGCACATTAACTTCAGTACAAACGCTGTCTACACTCCAGAATACACGTCAGATGGTAGAAATTGACTGGACCAATGGCGCGATAAGCACAACGAGCACACGCTTTGGTTTAGGCCGTGTCACCGGTACGACTACTCCTTCACCTACACCAACGCCCAATACACCAGCAGGACCGGCAAACAAAACATGGTATTTTGCTGAGGGACGCGTCGGTAAGGGCTTCCGCGAGTATCTTTCGATTGAGAATCCGTCCTCTACGACGTGTGCCGCCGCCATCCAGTACAACTACATTCCTGATGGCGGCACACCAACAACGAAGACAGCGACAGCTACCATTCGTCCTTATAGTCGCTGGACCGAACCAGTCCATCAAGATTTAGGGTACACAGAGGTATCTAACTCTGCCGCTAACGTTGCCTCCGTTGTAACTGTGAATACGACAGCGACACCGAATTGTAGTGGTGTAGTTGCTGAGCGTCCAATGTACTTTAGAAACTACCACGGCATTTCCAGCGGAACCGATGTGCTTGGCTCAACTTCTCTAAATACAAGCTACTACTTTGCCGATGTGCCAAGTTCGGCAAATATGGTATCGTATCTAACTCTGTTAAATCCTAATAGCACAGGTGCTAATGTGACCGCGACCTACTATCTGAACGGTAGCATCGTTGGTACTCAAACGACGACGGTTGGAGCAAATGCGCGCGGCACAATTTCCCCTGGCGAAATTACACTTCCCGCGCACGTTGCCGCCGTTGTAACATCGAGCCAGCCAATTGTGGTCGAGCGTCCAACCTACCTGATAAACGCACCTGTCAATGGAGCCTATGATATCGTCGGTACCTCTAGCCTTGCACATGACTGGCTCTTTGCGGAAGGCTACACAACGAACACATCACAAGAGTATCTCACTATCGCCAATCTCGACTCCGCAAACACGGCAGCAGCAGTCAACGTCACGCTTAAGTCTAAGAGTGGCGTAACCCACACTTACACAATTACAGTGAATGCTCAAAGTCAGACACTGTGGAGTGTCAATGCGAATAACAATTTTTCTGGCTCCTCGCCGGAGGTTTCTGCCGAGGTAACAGCTACTGGCGCAAACATCGTTGTGCAACGCGAAATGTACTTCACCTACAAACATACGCTCACCACTGGCCGTATGCTTACCTCCATTGGTGCTACCGATGTCGTTGGACAACTTGGACCAGCTACACATACGGCGTACAGTTTCGCAGAGGGCTATGCTAACGCAGGCTATAACGACTGGTTGACCATCCAGAATCCAACGACTAGTGACGAAACTGTCTCCGTCACACTATTCAATGGCAAGGGTCAATCCTACACACAAAATGAGACCGTGCCTGCCAACGCTCGTTTCACTCTGGATACTGCATCAATTCTACAAAGCAACCCTTTTTACGCAGGTTCCAATCCCGATGCCAATTCGTTCTCGATGACCGTACAGACTACCAATGGTGGCGTCTTCGTAGCCGAGCGTCCCATCTACTTCAATACAAATGGTTCGTCATTTGCTGTGCAAGGCGGAGACGATATCATCGGCTACGTAGGAGGCTAATAACTGTTCCCAGTATACAAAGTGGCCCCCAGCATAGAGGGGGCCACTTTGTATATGGGAAGATGCTTATGACGCTTTCAATTCGCCGAGTGTAGCACTAACGGTCTGCTGCTGCCCATTGCGGTAGTAGGTGACAGTAACCTTATCGCCAGGATTTTTGGTGATAAGCGCATTGCCAAGCGATGAAACATCGTTAAGCGTTGTGTTATCCACCTTCACGATCACGTCGCCGGTTTTGAGACCAGCACGCTCGGCTGCACCACCACTGACAAGGCTTGAAATCAGTACGCCGTGGTCAACGCCGAGATTGTACTGCGATGCGATTGATGCATCTACGCTTGCAACGCTCACACCTAGCACTGCTCGCCCCGTATGTGTCACCTGACCAGTCTGAATAATCTGCGGCACGATCAGCTTAACGCGGTTAGCTGGAATGGCGAAACCGACGCCGTTGGCGGGCGTATTGAATTCAGGGTCAATCGCGGTCAGCGTTGGAATACCAACCAGATTGCCCGACATATCGACGAGTGCGCCGCCACTGTTGCCCGGATTGATGGGCGCATCGGTCTGAATGGCATCGGGCAGTGTCGCACCGCCCTGACCCTCGGAGACGTTACGGTTCAAGGCACTGATAATGCCATTGGTCACGGTTTGTGTGTTGCCCAGTGGATTGCCGATTGCCAGGACCTCTTGCCCAACCTTGAGTTGCGATGAGTCACCGATAGAGATGACCGAAAGGCCGGTCGCAGGAGGAGTAATCTTGATTACCGCCAGGTCGTCAGCCGGGTCCGTTCCCGTAAGTTGCGCGGTTGCGCGTGTACCATCATAGAGCGTTACCTGAATGCTGTTCGCACCATTAACAACGTGATTGTTTGTGACAATATACCCTTGCTTGTTAATGACCTCGCCCGAACCAAGTGCGGTTCCGTTTCCGGTTGCTACTGTTACCAGCACAATTGCGGGCCGAACCTTTGCGATCACGGCTTCACGCGTGGCCTCGGTCGTGCTGGTTGTTGTGGTAGTGGTAGTAGCACCTGTCGAGCCTGCTGTTGTCAATACAGGTGTCGCGCTACTATGCCCAAACTGCCAACCGGCGAAGAGACCAGTGCCAAAGACAGCCGCGAGTAGTGCTGTTAACAGAAAAATTGCGCCTGTGCGTAAGCCACGGGACTGTCGTCGCTGGGCAGGTTGTGGTGTTGGTACAGGTATATGTGGCTCGGTCTGCGCATGATATCCGTTGCGTGTCACATAGGGTTGTGCAGGAGCAGCCGTTGGTGCTTCTCGCCATTGTGTTTGTGCATAGGTTGGTACCGCCGTATTATATGCATCAACAGGTGCATATGTCGGTCGCCCATTTGGAACTACAGGCTGCATAGGCTTATCGCGCTCAGTTGTATCGTCATACTCAAACCGTTGTATTGGCTTGTCTCGTTCGGTTGTATCTTCGTGCATATCAGAATTCAGCATCGTTCTAAACCTCATGAATGCTATTTATGTACAGTAGAATGAATACTTGTAATACGTATTGCCTTGCTCTATGTATACTATAGCGTGATATCCTCAAAGAAATCTGAGAGATTTGTAAAATGTTTGTATGAATTATCACGTCCTATTTGCCATCGGGTGTTGAAGAGAATGGGATAATGGTGTTTCACAAACTATGTTGGTTGTAGGGACCGCATTCATCGCG
>CAXTUE010000282.1:3287-6577 GCA_964247355.1 uncultured Ktedonobacteraceae bacterium
GGTTGTTTTTTTTGTCACTCTCATCGAAATTTGCTGGTCATTATGGGGGACACAAAAACCAACACATGAAAACGCATAATCAGTCCTTACAAACAATAATCGGGCAATTACAGCGTTAAAAGCTAGTGCATTTTGTTGGAGAGTATGCTATAATCGTAAAACGTTGTAGAGTGCATAGAGTTGCTCGGACATGAATTATCTGCTGCAAGCGGCGCGATACACGCGAATACTACGAGGACACCTACAACCAGTAGGTCCAAGAATTAGGAGAAACATGGCATATACTGATCAGAACCTGACTTGCCGCGACGGCAACCAGGAATTTCAATTTACATCGGGCGAACAAGAATTCTACGCCTCAAAAGGTTTAACCAACACACCAAGTCGCTGCCCCTCTTGCCGCGCAGCACGCAAAAACCAGTCTGGCGACTTCCGTGGTCGTAGCGGTGGCTCCCGCGAACCCCGCCAGATGTATTCCGCAACCTGCTCCAACTGTGGAAATGAAGCCCTTGTACCGTTCCAGCCCCGTGGCGACAAGCCCGTCTATTGCAGCGATTGCTTCCAATCCATGAGTCCTGCAGGTGGTCGTTCGAGTGACCGCAGATCGAGCTGGTAGTCCCAATGAGCGAGGTACGTGTAAATCCCGGCGATTCTTTTGAAATCGCCCTCAAAAAATTCAACCGCAAGGTGCAGCAGGATGGCATTCTCTCAGAAGCCCGTCGCCGTGCCTACTACGAAAGCCCACAGGCCCGCCGCAAGCGTAAAGCAGCCGCGCAACGTCGCAAACAGCGACGCACCCGCCAGCCTGTCTAATATTCAATAAAGCAATTCACAAAGAGCATTAACCTGATGCTAGCATCAGGTTAATGCTCTTTGTGAATTGCTTTGCGAGACGACTACAAGCTCCAGATACTCCCGAAGCTTACTCCATACCTTCTTATCGAGAAATTCTGCACCACATGTCGTACAGGCCATGTACCCAAGCTCACTACCTGACTCGTACTCCATCTCAATCACTTCATGATTACAAGACTTGCCAAATGTCTCTTTTCGTAACTTCTTTGCCTCTTGTGCTTCCATGCGAGTCACTCCTTATAATAGAGAATCTGCTCGTGGTATATCGCACTACATTGTTACTCGTATATTGTTCCTCCACTTATATACACGAATTATGTTAGCAAAAGGTGGCAAAACGCTGCTATATTTATTCTTTAAATTATGGTACTCTTGTACACAGAAATAGATTTCTAAACAGGGAGAGCACTTTACAATGGTTCAAGAGAGTTCGTCAAAAAAGCGAAATGTTCGAGAATTCACAAGAATTGGCCGGAATGATACCGCAAGAGAGACGCAGGAAGCAGAAACACTCCTGCAAGAGTTAGAGACTGAAAAACAAAAATTCGCCGATCTCTCCCGCACATTTGACGCGACCCTCACCGCCCTCAAGGATTTTGTGTATACCTTCGACACATCAGGCAGGTTTACCTATGCCAACCGTGCTCTCTTGGAGTTAGTAGGCTTAACGCTAGACGAGGTTATTGGCAAGAACTTTCATGAAAGAGCTTGAACGACAAAAAGACGACTTTATGGGCATTGTCAGTCACGAATTGAAAACTCCTGTTACCAGCATTAAGGCGTTTACTCAGTTTTTGCAAGTGCTTCTATCGTGTAAGTGGAAATGATGCTATACCGGGCATTGGACTCGGCCTATACATTTCCTCCGAGATCATCAAACGGCAACATGGCACTATCTGGGTCGAGAGTGAACAGAGCAAAGGCTCAACCTTCTGCTTTCGTCTGCCTTACTTGCACACCTAAGCCAGCATCATCCGGCAATACCAGTTTGCCTTGCTCCACTTTCACGCCCTCGTATGGATCGTTTTCAATCAACAGATTGCCATCAAGGTCCGCATAGTCCACAAGCGGTGTCAGGTGCGCCGCAGCAGTAATCGCTAGCGAACTCTCAATCATACAGCCAAGCATAATACTAAGGTTGTGCGCTCTGGCAACATGTATCATTTTCAGGGCGTGTCGCAACCCGCCACACTTCATAAGTTTGATGTTGATACCATCGACACAGCCCACAATCCTGGGAATATCGTCAACTGTAACGCTACTCTCATCGGCCAGAATCGGTACAGGCACATTGTCGCGTATCAGCCTCAAGCCCGTCAGATCGTGTGATGCCACTGGCTGTTCGATAAACTCGATATCGTAGGGCGCAAGAGCCTCAATCGTCCGAATCGCCTCCTTCGGCGTCCATGCGGAATTGGCATCGACGCGAATCGTCGCGTTCGAGACCTCGCGAATGGCCTTGATAATCTCGATATCGTGCTTCGTACCAAGCTTCACCTTGAGAACAGGATAGTCCTTCGCAAGCATCGCCTTTTTCGCCATCTGTGCGGGACTATCCAGACCTATGGTAAACGAGGTCAAAGGCGTCTTTGTGGCGTTCACTCCCAACAGTTTGTAGACCGGCACACCCAGCATTTTGCCCATCAAATCGTGCAGTGCCATATCTACCGCAGCCTTCGCCGCAGGATTCAGCCCAACCGTGATATCGAGTCGCTGCAAAATATCTTCAAGCGCGAATGGATCGTCCCCGATATCATTTTTGAATAGCTCAATACACGCCATCACCGAAGCCGGAGTCTCGCCATAATATTCTGTCGGCGACGCCTCACCATAGCCCTTAAAGTCCTGATGCACAATCTCGACAATCACATTCGGCGAGGTTTCCTGCACACCACGCGAAATACGAAACGGTGTGGTCAGTTTGAGGTCGATGGGGTGGACATTAATGTACATGTTCAGCTCCTTAATTATTTATCGCGCTTATGCTTCTCACGCGAAAGCACACTATAGCGGCCAATACCCAACACCTTGCCAGCACTCCCAATACTCAAGACGCTGCCAACACTCCCGATACTCAAAATACTGCCCGTGCTGCCAATACTTAGAATGCCCCCCGCGCTCCCAATGCTCAAAAGGCTCCCCGCACTCAAAAGGCTCCCCACGCTCAAAAAGCTGGCAAGACTTTGTATGCTTACAAAAGAAAATGTAGTGCGTTGCCAAAACGTTTGTGTTGTAGTCGTGTCTTGTATTTCCGTTGTGCTCATGATGCTATAAATACCCTTTTTCTTTCAGTATATCATTTCTTATCTTGCTTGAACGTAGTCACCGCAACCAAGTCACCCTTGTGTAATTCATTACGCCCTCGTTCGGTATTACAAGACGAACGAGGGCGTAATGAATAACAACACCTACAGATCTTATGAAGTTGCCGCCAC
>CAXTUE010000283.1:0-6560 GCA_964247355.1 uncultured Ktedonobacteraceae bacterium
CTTCTGACCCCACCGGATGAGTGTAGATATCGAAAAACCACCAATCAAAAAATTCGATATCCTGGTTTGGGTCGGCACTGGTAAAGAGGCCAAGCAACATAGTTTCGCCGTTGCTGCCGCGCGAGAGGTGTAGCGAGATATCGAGGGTGTCGGCTTTGTAGTGTTTGGGCCAATGCGCGTCACTTGCTGTATTTCCATTCGCTCCATTTGACTCGTTTCGTGTTATAAGCTGTGGACGTTGTGTTTGTAGTGTCGCGATGAGCCTACGAACGGTTGCTGGTACGGAGAAGGATTGAACGGTAGCAAAAATAGAGGCTTCAGTTTCTGGAAAGAGGTCCGTTGTAGCAAGGTCAAGACGCAGAGTCGCGACTTCAGCACTACAGAGAGGGCAAACGTTCATGTGTTCGGCTATTTGCTCGCGCTCACTTGTAGACAAAAATTGAAGAGAAACAGGTGTGCAAAAATTGGCAAGTTCGACAGACGATGGACATTGGCTACGATAGAGATTCGAGGTGATAAATGTATCCGTGCTTGCATAAAGTGTGACACGCTGTTTACATATCGAACAGGAATCCATGTGTTTTTGAAACCCCTCAGACAGTGGCTTCCCATCTAGTGCATAACGCATCAGTGCATCATCGGTAGGAGCCATCGGGTCCAAACAGTCTGTCATTATACTTCCTCGCATCTCGTATTTTTTGTAGCACACTTTGATAGGTAATACGCCATACACTTGTCACTGTGCTTGTTATAACAGCTACCATTACTGTATAGACGTTTACCCATTCGCATTTTAGTATACCTTTCTTGTGCTACAAAAGAGGGGAAAGTAGACAGGAGAAGTATCTGCCTACTTTTCTTCATTGCTGAGCTTCCAGCGAATCTTGTCGAGGTTGCGCATGATACGTTCCCACACGTTCCGGCGTAGATTGTAAATTTCTTGTTCGCTCACGAACTCGTGTGGCAGGTTGCGCACAATTTCGCGCGGCTTCAGATTGCAGTAGAACAGCAGGTAGGCGACACGAACCAGACGTGGTTCTTTTGCGTCACGCAGAATGTCCTTGAGCACTTCCCATAACTCACCCTCGTGATAGAGGTCTTCCACCTCAAACTTCGGGTCGTCACTTTGCCCATATTCTGACAGTGGCGTGAGATTCGCGCGTGTGTGATCGCGTAGCTCATCCATGAGTGAACTGCTCAAACACAACTTCAGGTAACTCAATGCGCTCGCAAGCGACTCGAAGTCGGGCTTCGACTTACGAACAGCTTGCCAGAAGCGCTCGAAGGTCTTTGCTACGTAATCTTCTTCCTTCATGTAGCGTGCTGCTGTATCTTTGCTGTTATGGCGACGAAACCAGATGCACACCGTCTCGGTGTATTGTGAATAGAGCAACGACCATGCACCAGAGTCATTGCGATGAATAGCACGATAAAAAACTTCCAGGCAATAACGATCATCCGTCGGTTCTTTGTGGCGAAACTTTTGTATTTCGAGTTCGCAACGGCTTGCTAACTCTGCTAATGTCATTTCAGAGGGCGGCTTGTTCATGCTTGTACTCATAGCTCTTTCCCTGCTTCCCCTTCAGCAGTGGCTGAAGTGTGGCCTGTAACCGGAAAACACAGGCCCATTCTCTCGTTCCTTCGTTCTCTTCACTCTTGTAGAGGTAGACGCAAGGCTACATAACTTCCCAAATGCATGCCTTTAGTATAAATAGCTATTGTTCTAATGGAACCTGTCAATTGTCCCATTTCTTCTGACTCTTCTCAAGAAAGCAGATAGATGAGGACGCTTTTCAATCTGTTCCGTACACTTATAGAGTACAGCAATTTTGGTGGACATACAATGGCATATATCACGCATAAAGTGTGAACCAGCATACAAAAAAGAGCTTGCCAATTGGCAAGCTCTTTTTTGTATGCTGGTTTTGTGTTTAACCCACACTACCTGACATCTCTAGTTGAATCAAGCGGTTCAGTTCGACCGCGTACTCCATCGGAAGCTCCTTCGTGATTGGCTCGATGAAGCCGTTCACGATCAGCGAATACGCCTCGGACTCGTCGAGACCACGGCTCATCAGGTAGAAGAGTTGATCTTCGCCAACCTTCGAGACGGTTGCCTCGTGTCCGATTTCGGTCTGGTTCTCCTCGACACGAATCGTCGGGTAGGTATCGGTACGCGCATCCTCATCAAGCAAGAGTGCGTCACAGCGAACACTTGACTTGGTGTGATGTGCACCTGGATTGATGCGAACCAGTCCGCGATAGGAGGCGCGACCAGTACCCTTTGAAACCGACTTCGACAAAATCTGCGAGGTCGTGTGGGGCGCGAGGTGCGTAATCTTCGCGCCTGCGTCCTGGTGCATACCATCGCTGGCAAAGGCGACCGAGAGCACATCGCCACGTGCCCCAGGCTCCATCAGTAGGACGGCGGGATACTTCATCGTGACCTTTGAGCCGAGGTTGCCATCGACCCATTCCATCGTGGCGTCGCGATAGGCTGCCGCCCGTTTGGTCACAAGGTTGTAGACGTTCTTCGACCAGTTCTGGATGGTGGTGTAGCGAACGCGCGCACCTTCCATGACCTTGATCTCGACAACCGCACTGTGCAAGCTGTCGCTGGCATAGGTCGGGGCGGTACAGCCCTCAACGTAGTGGACGTAGGAGCCAGGAGCGGCAACTATCAGAGTGCGCTCGAACTGGCCCATGTTCTGAGCGTTGATGCGGAAGTACGCTTGCAGAGGAATCTCGACGCGTACATTCTCAGGCACGTAGACAAAGCTACCACCACTCCACACCGCGCTATTCAGTGAGGCGAACTTGTTGTCCGATGGCGGAATGACGGTACCAAAGTGTTCCTTGATGATATCTGGATACTCGCGCAGGGCGGTGTCCATATCGGTGAAGATGACGCCGAGCTTCTCAAGGTCTTCACGTACCTTATGATAGACGGCCTCGCTCTCGTACTGCGCTGTGACGCCTGCGAGATATTTCTGCTCGGCCTGTGGAATGCCAAGGCGATCAAAGGTATCCTTGATCTCGGATGGAATGTCGTCCCAGTTCTTGCCCTGTTGGGCAACGGGCTTAATATAGTAGTAGATATCGTCGAAGTTGATGCCGGAGAGGTCCGCGCCCCATGTTGGCATCGGGCGCTTCTCGAAGAGGTCGAAGCTCTTGAGGCGGAACTGGCGCATCCAGTCTGGTTCGCCCTTCATCTCGGAAATCTGCTCGACGACCTTCTTTGTAAGCCCCTTTTCAGACTTATATGCATAGTTCTCGGCTACGTGGAAGCCAGCAGTATAATTGCCCTGCTCCAACTCAAATGCCTGACTCATATATTCACTCCATTTAGCTACTAACGGTCTCTATTCTAAAGAGCTTTATAGCAGGCCCTTAGCGCACTCTGCTAATCCTTACTTACTTACTCGGATTTATTCATATTATATGTTTTTTGGGGGGTAATGTCAAGATGGGATGTGACCATAAACAGCTACAGGTACCTAATCCAATCACACGCAGTAGGCATATCACCGTTCTTGGAAGGATTTTGTGTTATAAGGGGGCCGAGGAAGCACAACATATGTCTAAGAACTAGACACAAAGTTAGCTATGGTATAATAAAAATTGGTAAAGACATCTTTTGTATGACTGGTAGTTTGGAAAGAGGGAGCAATGGCAACCGAACATAGCGCAAGTTATGAGCGAGTAGGGTTTGAAGAATACCTTTCCTTTGTTGAGCAAAATCCAGGCCATGCCTATGAATATTTAGATGGACGTATCTATATGATGACGGGAGGCAGTCCCGACCATGCTATCATCGGCTCTAACTTGAATGCTCTGCTACAAGCATTGTTGCGTGGTCGTCGTTGCATCGTCTATAATTCCGAGGTATATGTGCAACTCTCCGAACGCTATCGGGTCTGTCCCGATGTGACCGTGAGTTGTGATCTCCGAGATCGGGGAGCGCAACAAGTCATCCGCTATCCCTCGTTAGTGGCCGAAGTCCTCTCTCCCTCTACAGAAGCGGTTGACCGGGGGCAGAAGTCGTTGCAGTACCGCGCTTGTCCTAGCATTCAAGAATATCTACTGATTAGTTCCGAGGAGCCTCTCGTTGAAGTCTTTCGTCGTGAGAAACAGGGATTCTGGTCACTCTACACCCTTCAACGCGACGATACTATCGAATTGAACAATCTCGGTTTGCGCATTCCAGTCGCCGAGGTCTACCTGAATACCTCGTTTATGGAAGAAGGTAACGAGCAGTACTAAAGAGAACTTAGATACAGGTAGTTATAGTTTCAAGGTCTGGACAATGCTATTTTCTATGTGTTATAGTAGACACGTTATGAATGGTTATACTATGGAGAGTTTTTTACGATGATACGAATACGGCAGGTATGAGCGGAGCCTATTAAGGGCCTACTGCTTGAGTGCATGGATTTCATGTCTTGTTTCGGGGCATGGACATCGTATGTTACCTGCTAAACCGTCTTTTCAAGATCGGGCTTCGCTTAAAGTCGCATGAGCCAGTTGGCTATGCGGCTTTTTTATGTCTGCTGTCCGCCCTTCATCTTGAAAGGAATGTACGATGTCAATCCGTCAAAGTATTCTCTATGCGCAAAACTTCCTGAAGGACTCAAGCTTAATCGCCTCGCTGCTTGACAAATCAAGCATTGGTAGTGATGATACTGTCTATGAGATTGGTCCAGGCAAGGGCATTATCACAGAACAGCTTGCTCTACGCTGTAAGCAGATTGTTGCCATAGAGAAAGACTCTCATCTAGCTGCTCTGCTGCGACAGAAATTCGCCGATACGCCTAACGTGACTATTCATCAGGGTGATTTCCTGCACTATCAGCTCCCACATCAACCGTACAAAGTGTTTGCCAATATTCCATTCAATATCACAGCCGCTATCGTCACTAAACTGACAACCTGGGAGTACGCACCACAGGATGCCTATTTAATTATGCAGAGAGAAGCAGCGGAGATGTTTCTAGGAAAACTGCACGAAGTCCTCCGTACAATCCTCCTCAAACCGGAGTTTGAGATGGAGATTGTCCATCGTTTCGAGCGTAAGGATTTTATTCCTGCTCCACGCGTTGACGTGGTAATGTTACGCTTGCGTAAAAGAGGACCGCCCTTGATAGATAATGTAGATAGGCAGTGCTTCCATGATTTTGTGGTACATGTTTTCACCGCTTGGCAACCAACATTGAAGTCAACTCTCAAAAGCATTTTTACGAGGCACCAGTTAAAAGATATAAAGAGAGTATTGGACATTGATCTTGATGGAACGCCTACATCTCTCTCGTTAGAGCAATGGCTCAAGCTATTCGAGTACTTTAAAGTAGTGGGGAATAAGCAAGCAATGCAGGAAATTTCGGGGAGTGAGAAACGCCTTGTCCAGCAACAAAACGGACTTCAGAAAAGACGACGAACACGACAAAACGAATGAAAAGGTTTATCCAAGCATAAAGAAAAACTCTGTATGAGATGCAGTACTTGCAGCAAATACATTTGTCTGTATATACTTATAGCATAGATTATCGTTTTTCGTGCAAAGGGGATTGCCATGTCGCCGACAGTATTTAAATATGGTCCCTATCGCTTTTATTTTTGGAGCAACGAAGCAGGGCGTCCACACATACATTGTGAGAGCGGAGACAAGAACGCGAAATATTGGTTAGAGAAAGCAGGTAATCCTTTGGTGGAGATTGAATTAGGAGAGACAAGTGGTTATGCTAAACACGAACTGACTCAAATAAAAGAAATTATAGATCATCATCATTATGAGTTTCTAAAAAAGTGGTATGATTTCTTCAGAAAGCCATATCCAAAGTATTTACAATAACTTAATGGAGAAAACGTATGGACATTATGAGATATGGTGGTAGTCCTTTTGGAGACATCAAGCTCACAACTACTGCCAGAAGCGTACACTTTGATAATGAGCGAATGTATATTGTGTTGACTGATGAGCGAGAAATCAGTGTGCCACTTAAATGGTTCCCTATCCTTTTACATGCAACACCTCAAGAGCGTGAGAAGTGGAAGATTGTACACAACGGAGTAGGGCTGCGTTGGGAAGAAATTGATGAAGACATCTCTGTAAAGGGTCTCTTAGGACCAGTTTGTTAGAGTGTAGCGAATGTTTACAGGGGTTGACGACTAACCTGTGACTTGTTATTATTGGCAGCAGCATTAAGTAGGTAAATGTGCTCCTTGAGTCGCAAAAATGCGCCCATAGCTCAGTGGATAGAGCAACCGCCTTCTAAGCGGTTGGCCGCAGGTTCGATCCCTGCTGGGCGCGTCTAAGGCAGGGCGAGATGGAAATACTTTCTTTTCCAGCTCGCCCTTTTAAATTTTGTACTTCCCTACGACCAACAATGAGGTAGAGCAGCTTTACGCAATATTTGTTCTACAAACGTAGAAGAGCAAGCGGCACGAAACCACTTGCTCCTCTTACTCTGGGTTTAATACAGTTTAGGATGTGATAGCGCACCGGCCAATCTGGTCAGTACTACCGTAGTCAGAGAACCAGATGTTGTTATCTGATCCTAGAG
>CAXTUE010000284.1:0-6546 GCA_964247355.1 uncultured Ktedonobacteraceae bacterium
ATGTAGACGCCCTGATTGCCTCGCTTGACCGACTCATCGCCAAGAAGCGCGATATCAAGCAGGCAACAATGCAGCAACTTCTCACTGGCAAGACACGGTTGCAAGGGTTTAGTGGTGGAGGAATTACAAAATTAGGTGAATTTTTTGAGTTGAACCCTGGCAAAACTTCTCTTAATGACACTAATTTGGTTACACTTATTCGTATGGAAGATGTTTCTGAAAATGGACACATAGTTAATCAGAGCATTGTACCTTTTTCATCGGTTAACAAAGGACTTACTTTCTTTGAGCGTAATGACGTTCTAGTTGCAAAAATAACTCCCTGTTTTGAAAATGGTAAAGGTGCTTGTTTAGACACTTTGCCAACAAAAGTAGGATTTGGTAGTACAGAATTTCATGTTTTGAGGGCAAGGAGAAATTCAGTACCAAGATATATTTTTTACCAGACTCAAACTCCTGAGTTCAGGCAACAATTAGAAACTGAGATGATTGGCTCTGCTGGTCAAAAAAGAGTACCAGCAAAAGCAATCATGAATTATTCGTTGCCTGTGCTTCATTCAAAGGCAGAACAACAAGCTATCGCTACCGTTCTTTCGGATATGGACTCGGAGATTGTCGCGTTAGAGCAGAGGCGCGAGAAGACGCGCGCTTTGAAGCAGGGCATGATGCAGGAATTGCTTACCGGAAAGACGAGGTTGCTTTGATGAATACCGTCGGTCAGGTTGAACGCGTGACGCAGAACCGCGTGGTCAAGCTGTTTCAGAAAGAGTTGGGCTATACGTATCTGGGCAACTGGGATAAGCGCGAGCACAATAGCAATATCGAGGAGGAATGGCTACGACCGTATCTAGCGCGGCAAGGCTATAGCGAGGTGCTGATTGGCAAGGCATTACAAGAGTTTCGCAGAGTGGCCGGAGATCAGTCGCGTAGCCTCTACGATATTAACAAAGCCGTCTATAGCCTGTTGCGTTACGGCGTTCAGGTCAAAGCCGACGTGAGCGAGCATAACGAGACCGTGTTTCTGATCAACTGGAAGGAGCCGCTCAAGAACGACTTCTATCTGGCCGAGGAGGTCACGATACAGGGCGAACACGAGAAGCGGCCCGATATCGTGCTCTATGTCAACGGCATCGCACTAGGCGTACTTGAACTGAAGCGTTCGACCGTGCCAGTGAGCGAGGCCATTCGACAAAACCTGGACAATCAGAACGCGACATTTATCCGGCCTTTTTTCGCCACGATTCAATTTGTGCTGGCGGGCAACGATACCGAGGGTTTGCGCTATGGCGTGATCGAAACAAAGGAAACGTATTTTCTGACGTGGATAGAAGAGAGCACCGTCGCGAACATGCTGGACCGCGCCCTGCTGCAATTGTGTGACAAGCAGCGTTTCCTCGAAATTATTCACGATTTTATTGTGTATGACGGTGGCATCAAGAAGCTCTGCCGACCCAATCAATACTTTGGCGTACGGGCGGCACAGCAACGCGTGAGGAGTCGTGAGGGCGGCATTATCTGGCACACGCAGGGTAGCGGCAAGAGCCTGACGATGGTGTGGCTGGCAAAATGGATTCGCGAGAACGTCACCAACGCCCGTGTGCTAATTATCACCGACCGCACCGAGCTGGATGAGCAGATCAAAACGGTGTTTCTCGGCGTGAATGAACAAATTTATAAAACAAAAAGTGGGCAAGACCTGCTGGAACAATTGAATAAAGAGGACGAATGGTTGCTCTGCTCCCTCGTCCATAAGTTTGTGAACAAAAAAGAGGAGAGCAACGTCACGGACTTTATCGAGGAGATGAAACGGGGCTTGCCGCCAAACTTCTCGCCCAAAGGCGATATCTATGTCTTCGTGGATGAATGTCACCGCACACAATCCGGCACGTTGCACGAGGCCATGAAGAAGTTTCTGCCACACGCCATGTTTATCGGCTTCACGGGTACGCCCTTACTGAAAAAAGACAAGCAGACCAGCATCCAGGTCTTCGGCTCCTACATTCACACCTACAAATTCGACGAGGCCGTAAAAGATGAGGTCGTGCTGGACCTACTATACGAGGCCCGCGACATCGACCAGCTTATCGCCTCACCGCAGAAAATCGACCAGTGGTTCGCGTCAAAGACGCAGGGCTTGAACGAGCAGGCGCAGGTGCAACTCAAAAAGAAATGGGGAACGCTACAAAAAGTGTACAGTTCGCGCTCTCGCCTCGCGACAATCGTGGCCGACATTCTCTACGATATGGGAACGAAGCCGCGCCTCGCGAGTGGCAACGGCAACGCGATGCTGGTGACGGACAGCATCTATCAAGCCTGTAAATTCTACGAACTATTCACAGACGATGGCTTCGACAAGTGCGCGATTGTCACCTCCTATCATCCCACCATTGCCGATATCAAAGGTGAAGAAACGGGCATGGGCTTGACGGATCGTTTGCGGCAACATAGTATCTACGAAAAAATGCTGAACGGCAAGACACCGGAGAAGTTCGAGGAAGAGGTCAAGGAGAAGTTTGTGAAGGAGCCGGGGCAGATGAAGCTACTGATCGTGGTCGACAAGCTGCTCACGGGCTTTGATGCTCCTCCTGCGACCTATCTGTACATCGACAAGCCAATGCAGAACCACACACTGTTTCAGGCTATTTGTCGCGTGAACCGCCTGAACGGTCCCGACAAGACGTATGGCTATATCATCGACTACAAAGACCTGTTCAAAAGCCTTGAACGCTCGATAGCCGACTACACCTCCGAGGCATTCGATGGCTATGCGAAAGAGGATGTAGAAGGCTTGCTCAGCGACCGTCTCGTCAAAGGCAAAGAGAAGCTTGAGAAGGCTCGTGAGACAATCAAAGCCCTCTGCGAACCCGTCGCGCCGCCCAGGAGCACAATTGAGTATATTCACTACTTCTGCAAATTGGACACGGAGGGGATCAACGCCCTTCAAGAGAACGAGCCAAAACGTACCGCGCTCTACAAATTCAGCGCGTCCCTGCTACGCGCCTACGCCAACATTGCCAGCGACCTAATCGAGGCAGGCTATAGTACTGCGGAGAGCGAGCAGATTCGGCGCGAGGTCGATTACTATACGAAGGTGCGCACCGAAATTCAACGGGCAAGCGGCGACATTACCGATCTGAAGGCATACGAGCCAGCGATGCGTCACCTGATCGACACCTACATTCGCGCTGAAGAGCCGCGCAAACTCTCGGCCTTCGACGATATTCCACTGGTACAACTGATCGTCGAGCGCGGTCTGGGCGCGCTACAGAACTTACCACAGGGCATAACCAGCAACAAAGAAGCGATGGCCGAGACGATTGAAAACAACCTGCGTCGCCTCATCATCGACGAGCAACGAACCAATCCGGTCTACTACGAAAAAATGTCCGAGGTCCTTGATACGCTGATTCAGGAACGCAAGGATGCGGCGCAGGGCTACGAGCAGTATCTTGCGAAAATTGTCGAACTCGCCAAACAGGTCGGCAATCCGTCGTCCGGCACAAGCTATCCGAGCACACTCAACACAACTGGACAGCGCGTGTTGTACGATAATCTCGGCAATGATGAGCACAAAGCCATTGCAGTAGATAACGCGGTCAAGGGTGCGAAAAAAGACGACTGGCGCAAAGATATTCGCAAGGTGCGCGAGGTCGGCAGTGCCATCTACAGCGTTCTGCAGGACGAAGAGCAGACGAACTCAATTTTAGATATTGTGAAGCAACAACATGAATACTAAGAAACATCAAATAACCGTACATGGCCTTGTCGTCGATGTGGTACGCAAAGATATCAAGAACCTGCACCTCGGCGTCTACCCGCCAGCAGGACGTATTCGCGTCGCCGTTCCTCTGCGCGTCAACGACGAAGCCGTGCGTCTGTTTACTCTTTCACGCATAAGCTGGATTCAGCGACAGCAGGCGAAGTTCACGGGTCAGGAGCGACAGACAGCACGAGAATATGTCAGTGGCGAGAGTCACTACTATCAAGGCAATCGCTACCTGCTCAACGTGGAGTATCGCAAAGGCACTCCCTCGGTCTCGCTACGTAACAATAAGACACTAGATATGTTTGTACGCCCAGATAGCGATATAGGCGAGCGCGAACGCGTCCTGACCGCGTGGTATCGACGACGCCTGAAAGAGGAAATCGCGCCCTTGCTAGCGAAATGGGAAGCGATTATCGGCGTACACGCAGAAGAATGGGGCGTCAAATCAATGAAGACACGCTGGGGTACCTGCAATATCGAGGCCCGGCGCATCTGGCTCAATCTCGAACTCGTCAAAAAACCATTGCACTGCCTTGAATATATCATCGTCCACGAACTGGTTCACCTGCTCGAACGCCACCACAACGATCGCTTCACCACATACATGAATCGCTATATGCCTCTATGGACACATTACCGCGAGGAACTCAATAGGGCACCACTGGGGCATGAGACGTGGGAGTATTAGACACAACGGACGCCCAATAGTACCTCAGTCAACGGACACCAAATAGTACCTCAGGCAACGGACGCCCACAAGGGGAATGCTTTCAACGGTAGGTTTTTGAGAGAGACATCAAATGCCTGTAGGGACCGTATTCATCACGTCCGCCGCATACCGAGGGACCAAAGACGGACGTGATACATCGGTCCCTACGCTCGTCGCATCGGTTGTGTGAGCGGGCAACGGACGTGATGAATGCGGTCCCTACAGGCATTGCTTCTCATACATCGTGCTCTTTTGAAAAAACCTACTAGTGAAAGCAAGGGGAATGCCCTTCCCATAACGACGTATATGTATGGGAGGGGCGTTCCCCTTGCGGGCACCCTGGTCCCCATCCGAGCCTTACGTTAACGCCTATGGGGTCGCCCCTTGTGGGCGTCCGTGAGTTTCCGTGAGTTTCTTCATAATTCAAATACAGATAATAAAAAGCGCATTGATAACGACCTCTATAGCGTTATTCCTCCTAGAAGGTTTTTCTCTACGTCTTTAAGCAGCTTACTGCAGGAGATTGCTCGACGCGTGAGAGGAAAGGGAACGTGGGTAAGGGAATAGTGCTGACGATACAGTAGGCTTTTGAGTTCGTCGAGTTCACTTCGCCGAACATATGTAGAAAAAGGATGAACCCTCATGAAAATACAGGCCGTGAAAGCGGTTTTTCGTTTCCCGCTTCTGCTTTTAGCAATTGTTCTAATAAGTGTGACAAGTCTTTTAACAAGCGCATTTCAACAGGCTCCGGTTGCGATGGCCGCAACACATTCTGCCCTTTCCACCAGACAGGCACTCATTCAAAAGCTTTCCTTCTCTCATCTCTCTACAAAAGCTGCTACAGCTTCGAGCAAGTGTGATGCTGGCACTTCTATCCTTGATAGTACGGCTGCCCTTTCCGCCACAGAAATATGGGCTGTAGGATACTGTGGTCGCAATAAGACTGCGGATCAGACGCTTACAGAACACTGGGACGGCTTACAATGGAAAGAGATTGCAAGTCCGAATTCCTCGACAGCCAGTCTTCTACAAAGTGTAACCGCGTTGACAAGCAAGAACGTATGGGCCGTGGGCTATTTTCTCAATGGTGCAGGCACAAGTCAAACACTAATCGAACACTGGAATGGCTCCACATGGTCCGTTGTACCTAGCCCCAATATCGCACTTCATGACAACGAATTGTTTGGAGTGACAGCTCTTTCACAGAACAACATCTGGGCGGTTGGAACAGCTTTCAATACAGGTGAAGGCCGTTCGCTCATCGAGCATTGGGATGGCAGCAAGTGGTCCATCATGCCAAGTCCAAATATAGCTGCCGCACGCAATATACTAGCCTCGATCTCAGGCACTTCCAGTAACGACGTGTGGGCAGTTGGTTATGCCTATACGCAGAACGGGTTGCTGACTCCTATTCTGCATTGGAACGGAAAAGCATGGAGTCTTGTACCTACCCCCTCTTTCCAGTCAGGGCTTGCTGAACTGCATGGCGTGAAAGCACTTTCTCCTAAAGACGTTTGGGCGGTGGGCAGTTATATCAATCAAGCAGGTGTCCCTCTCACACTCACCGAGCATTGGAATGGAGTGAAGTGGTCATTTGTTTCCAGCCCTAACATTGCTTCGGCAAGCACTGGCAACCTGCTAGCGATTACGGCGACAAGCAGTACAGATGTCTGGGCGGTTGGCTTGTTTAGCACTGGCAGTGGAAGAGGGACTGTGAACCAGACACTGATCGAGCACTGGAATGGCGCACGATGGCAGATTGTTGCCAGCCCCAACATTCCTACCAGTCAAAACCTTTTGCAGGGTGTGGCCGCTATTAACGGCAAGAATGTCTGGGCAGTTGGCTATTCAGAAAATAATAGGTCCGGCTATCAGGCACTCTTCGAGCATTGGAACGGCTCACGGTGGGTCATCGCTGCTCAATAATGCAAGCTTATAAAATAAAATGCTAACAAGCACGGGCATCCCAAGAGGACATCATAGGCGTTAACTGAAAGCTGGGGAGTAGGGACCCCCCAGGCAAAAAACCCACCGAAAAACCCGGCCCGGGTGTATGGGGGGGGGGTTGGAG
>CAXTUE010000285.1:0-6542 GCA_964247355.1 uncultured Ktedonobacteraceae bacterium
GCGTTCTATCCTTCGAGCAAGCTTTTCTGTACATTTCATTATATCTTTATAATAGCCATTATTACCTATTGTGACAGATTTTGAGAAAAAGGACAAGAGGCATTTGTACACGTAATCAGATGTTATTTTCGTATGGTCATTTCGTCTACTAAAGTGAGTACGGAAAAATATATGTACAGGTTGCCTTTTATATAAACAGTCTGAAAGAGAATATTTACTCCATGGATGTCTCAAGCACAACAATGACGTTTACTCATCTTTTTATAATATGGACTCTTCTAGGTGTCCTTCTTCTATGGATACTTCTGTTCGCATTCCTGGCACTTCGTCCAGACAAAGAGAAGGCAGCAGAAGGGCCAACTATCGTATTTACTCCGCAAGCACCCGTGGCACATACTACACAGGTTGCTCTATCGTCTCAGCCTCATACACAGGTATATGAGTCAGTCGGCGAAGCAGCTCCCATCGTATAGTTCCTTAGTTAAAAAAGGGTTGTGCTTGGATTTTTCCAGACACAACCCTTTTCTTATGAAAGTCTTACTATAAATGAATGCTGTCAGCAGGGCGTGTTGGGCGAAATGTACCACTGTCATTAATGAACACGAAATGACTGTCCTGAACGTTGACAACAATGTCAGGTTTGCCATCTCCATTTACATCCTTAAAGGTCAGCGTGACAGGTGCCAAGTCCTGGTTTGGTCCAATCAGGATAGGACCGAGCAGAATTCTCGCTTTAGAGCAATCACCAGCCGGACACTCGATAACCTCAACGTGACGCCTGAGATTCAGCGCAATGAAGTGGCTTTTGTTGGCGGGGGAGTCTCCATGTCCAACAACGTAGTCGTAGTGCGCGGTACGCGGACGACCATAGTGTAAATCGTCCTGCTCTACCTGCCACCAGCCCAGAAACGCTGTCAGCAACACCCAGCACAGTAGCATGCCAATCATCGCCAACCCGACGTAGACGAGCCAGTGAAAACGCAATCGACTGGTTGGCCTGGATGGTTTTAATAAACCTGATGTGCGAGGCTGCTCATCGTCCTCAAAGTCCTCAACAGGCCGTCTTCTTCCAGGCTGCGTCGCAGGAATACTCTGAGTTCCGCTACGACGCGGCGATTGCACTGCGGGCATATTCTGCGTTACCGCGCGCCGTGGCGTGGAGATAGCAGGCATGCTCTGGGTTGCAGTACGCCGTGGAGGAATCGTGTTGCCTCCTGTACGCACTGGATGTGACGATGTGCGATACTCGCGTTGCGATGACGCCTGTACATCGGCCCGCCCGTTCTCTGCCTTTACATCACTGGAATAGCGACGCGCACTTGTTGGCATGCGTGAAGGCCATACGTCATCGTACTCTTCGTCTTCGTCTAATCGTGGATTGCGCGTGTTTGCAACGTCTGGCGAACGACGTTGCGCATAGTTCTGTCTTACGCCTGATACGTGACTCTGTTGATCCACATTGTCACCATCCTCTCTAAAGGGGGATTTTTTGAGAGTTTTAGAACATATGTTCTAGCGATTAGCATACACTAGAACCAACGTATCTGTCAATGAGTTTTAGTACAAATGTTTCATTTTAAGAATAATTTCGTGTCAAGAAAGAATAAGTTTTCCGTGAGTTCTATATTTGAGCCACGGAAGGCGAAAATTGCGCTACCCATCATACGTTACGATTGTTCGTTACAAAAACTCTCTACTTTCCATAATTTTTTGTAATGAGTCCCATGAATAATTAGTCCTGGTATCTTGGAATATGACGCGATAATATAGTAGTATTTACCTATAGAAGAGTGCGCCACGTATAGAGGATTTCTTGCCTTGCATCCCTTGTACTCAGAAGAAAATGGGGAAAAGGGACACTACTCATTTGACCACTACATTCATCAAAACGTACTATTTTGGGCGTTTGTAACATGCAATCTCTTTTGTAGTGCAAAATGAGAAGATTGGGTAGTTTACGTCCACAAATCCTCTTGTGTAGTCACAGTACTCGCGCTTTTAGGCGACTTTCGTAACGCAGTACGCCTCTCGCGAATTTTCACAGGTTGTTGAGTAGGAGCGAGTATCATTGCTTGCATTTGCTCTTCCGAACCCTGCTCTTTCACCAGTTCTACACGCGCATCAAAAATAGAATCTCTACACACCTGTATCTGCGGATTTATGCATAGAATTGCTTCGAGCGTTTCATCTTCACACTCCTGTAACACATCCTCATATGTTCTTAGCTCTTGTAATGCATCGACAAGTGTCACTGAATGTCGAGAGCGTAACCAGGTCAGGAAGAATTGCTGGACGCGTTTCATCCATATCGAGGTATAGAGACCTATGCCGTTGGAAAACGTAATGTTCTCATCGACAATATGCTCGACCGCTTGCAGCATTTCGGACCGCCGGTAACATTGTAGTAGCTCGCCGCACATGCGTTCTTTCAAGAACCCCGTGCGCTGTATGCGTTCGCGCACAGCCGCAATATCTACAGTAGCAAGCCTCTCAGCAAAATCATCATAGGAATTGCGCAATACAGCAAGCACATCTGTTGCGGAAAGCTGTTCCTCGTACAGGACTACTGGAAATGCTGAGAGAATACTAGCAAATGCATCCGTGGCATCCGTTGGTAGGGCAAGTACGAGATCATGACGATCCTGTAGTTGCAGTAGTTTTTGCAGTTTGCGTTCTCGATAAGCTGGCGTCCAAAAGCCCAATATCTCGACATAGATACGCTGTTGCGCGCGCGTCACTGCGAAATCAGGGATAAAAATACTATGCTCGAGCAATAATGGTTCTGGTTCACGCTCTAGTCGCCAACCGTCAACCCCCTGACTTTTCGCGAGTGCTGTGAATGCCTCCGCAAAACTCTGCTCGATACCGCTATCAAAGATGTGTGTTTCTTCGCTTTGCTTGTGCGTTTGCTGCACTTCCGTATCATTTTGCTCGCTCTGGGGGAGCAGGTTTAGCAGTGTTGCATCCATCTTGAAGAGGTAGGACCGTTGCAAAAAGTGTACTACCGCACGAGCCTCGACAATAGCACTGGCAAACGAGGGCTTTCGTGCCTTACGTTGTGGCTCCGTACGGACAACACCATATCCCATGAGAACGCGACACAGGCGCGCGAGACGCAAGCCATACTGTTGTGCGGCACCCGTCACCTCCTGTGGCCCGTACAGTGTCAAAGACAACAGTGGCGACATCCCCGGTAACGTTTGCTCATAAGCCAGATCATAGTAAACTCCCATTTTGCGTGCGAGATAGCAGAGCCGCTTTATGACAGCACCCACTCCTGTCGACGGCGCGGATTGGTTTTTGTTGAACGCACTACAATCAATCAAAAAGCGAACACTGGATGCGTTGCATAGGGCCGCCTCAAATGCCCACTGGTTATAGAGTGTAGCAACCTCCTGCGGCGTAGGAGGTGTCGGGGTTCGCCGTGCGAGATACGCCTCATTCTCGGTATCTAGCGTCAATAGATACTCCAGTGCGCTCAGAGAAAGCTCATACTGCTTCCCAAATGCCTCTAATGCTTTACTACGTGTACCAATATCGAGAAAGCCTGAATAGTGCTCGTTGACATAGGTGTAGAGAGCAAGACGAAGTTGCACGGGAGAGGTAATTTCAGCTAGCTGGATTTTCTTGCCACATGACTGTAGAGCCTCATTCCACTCACGCTGCTGCCACGTGTACCAGTAGCTCAACGTAGCGAGCAGACAGTGGGCAAAACGATAGTCACCTATACACGCACGTGCCTCATCGAGCGAGAACAGGCGTTGTGGTTGACCAAGCAAACGTTCATAATATACAATGAGTTCTGCTATCTCGGCAGTTAGCTCATCAGCTTGTAAGAAGTGTAGCGAGACGCTCAGCTCGTTCTGTTGCCGTCGGATTGACTTTTTGATATCTTGTAGACTAAAGCGCAATGGTGTACTCTCGTTCTGCTGATCTTTTCTATAGTATTCTATTCTCTAATAGTAGTATAAATGCGGAAAAGTTGCTACACTCGACAAAATAATCAGAATGTGTAGGATATACCGCACAAAACGTTGAATATACGTCTTGTTTCTGGTATTGTAGTGTTGGTACATTATCAGGAAGCTCGACCAATTCTCTATGGTGCCTCGGAGGATGTGATGAGTACGGTTCCACAAAAACTAGGGAAATATGAACTGCGCCAACCGCTAGGACGGGGCAACGTCGGCGAGGTATGGCAAGGTTATGATCTCCAGAATAAGCGTGACGTTGCCGTAAAGGTGATTCACGCCGATCTGCAATCCGACCCTAACTTTATAAATCGCTTCACTACTGAAGGTCAGAGAATTGTAGCTCTCCGCCACGACAACATCGTGTCCGTTTATGATATTGCCACCACACATGAGGAAAAAGGCACCGCTGCATACATCGCATCTGCATATGTAGAAGGACAATCACTAGAGAAGTACATAGCAGGCAAGCACACAAAAGGAACATTACTCTCTCTTCCAGATATCGTCTACCTCTTCACCAGTTTGGGTGTCGCGATTGATTATACACACCAGCAAGGCATTGTGCATGGTGACATCAAGCCAAGCAATATTTTGCTCAATATGCGCGCTACCGAACGTTTCGCGCTCGGTGAGCCGATGCTAACTGATTTGGGACTTCAACTCTTACTTAGTGATGCGGCTAGCATCGGGACGCCTCACTATATGTCACCAGAACAAGCAAGGGGCGATACACTTAATAATCGTAGCGATATCTACTCGCTGGGCGTAGTTCTTTATGAGTTGTGTACAGGAGTAAAGCCATTTCGTGACGAAAGCTCGGTTGCCGTGATGATGCAGCATATAAACACGTTACCCACACCGCCCGCGCTCATCAACTCACAGCTTCCACCGGCACTATCAGAGGTTATTCTGCGAGCAATGGCAAAGGATACAGCAACTCGTTATCCAATGGCATCCCTCCTAGCAACAGCTATCGCAGATGCTTGCTCTATTCGTTCAACTATTACGCTGCCACGTACCACAGTTGCAGAGGAAGAAAGTGCCTATTCTGCTGCGAGCGGGCGATATGGATCGTTCCTGGGTGTCTCGCAACCGACCGGACCAACGCGACATGTGACTTCACCAAGCACACCACGAGTGCATACAAATTCTCCCTTTCCTACTGTACCTGCTGCGACGACAAGCGCACTGTCGAATACAGATACTTCAAAGAGACAACCCATTGTCTCACCAACGCCTGCGCCAATCACGAGGAAGATTCCCACGCCCCTGCCGAGCAGTATCTTACCAACACATACAATTCCACAGGCCGTACGCTCCGCAACTTCACCAGAAAAAACGACACAGCCCTCAGTAGTTACTCAGGCGTATGCGCCTGTCGCATCATCACAAACGTTGCCCAATGCCACGTTTCCAACAAAAGCTCGCAACAAACGTTTTACAGATGTACCCGTATATGCAATACTCGCCATCTTCGCTGTCATCTTGATTATCGCGACGGGTGTCATCGGCAGTGTGCTGCTTAACTCAAAAAATGCTGGCTCCGGTGAAGTTGTAGGTCATGTCTTCTTTCAAGATGATGCGCTAGGCCATGCGGATGTGTTACGTCTCGATCTGCAAAACATTGATGCGCCAGCGCAGAATAAAGAGTATCAAGCATGGTTGCAGGGCAACAATCATACTTCGCTTCCCCTCGGTAGACTTACTCTGAATAATAATGACGCAACGCTACTTTATCCAGGCAATGCAAAGCATACAAACCTGCTCTCCCTGCTTCAAGGCGTTATTGTGACTACGGAGGATGCAGGACAAAAACACTCCACACCGAGCAAAGACGTGGTGTACAAGGCGACAATCGATACAGCATCGTTTCAATACGTCAAGAATATCTTGCATCAGACACCCGGGCTTCCAAACAATGGGAGCGTTATCGTAAATATGTTTGAGACCATTAAATCCATTAATGATAAAGCTGGTAGTCTGGTTGACAGTATACAAAGTACACATGACTATGCTCTGGCAAAACGGCAAGCGACACGTATCATAGAACTGGTTGATGGCTCGCAATATGCAAAGGCATCGGGAGACCTACCCAAAAATGCAACAAGCGAGGTTTACGCACAGGTTGGTCTGCTCTCTTCTCCCTCGCAACCAGGGTATCTTGACATCCTGTCGCAACAGCTAGACAAGCTACAATCGGCAACGCAGAATAATACGTCCATGCAGCAACATATACAAAATGCCAAAAGCGCGATTACCGACTTACGCGACTGGATACAAAAGCTGCGTATGTACGACAAACCTCTGGTCCAGGCAACTCATATAGAGGACCCTAACCTTCTTGGCAATGCCCTGCAGGTGAAGCAGTTGGCAAGCGATGCCTACACAGGACGCATTGTGCCCCCAAACGATGGGCCGCGCCCAATCCTCGGCTCTGCCGGTGCCTATCAAGCATACGTAGAATGCCAATTCCTCGCAATGTTGGATATGAAGAAAGTAGGTTAGAAGCGGAACCAGGGCACCCGCAAGGGGAATGCTTTCAGGGGGAGGTTTTTCAAAGAAGCAGAA
>CAXTUE010000286.1:0-6522 GCA_964247355.1 uncultured Ktedonobacteraceae bacterium
GAATAGGACATAGCGCGGGTCCTTGCCTTTGTGCAACAACAACGCGGTCAGTGCTCCACAGGTGATAAGATCGCATACGACAAAGAGAGTTTTGAGTCCCAGCAGGTTTGTTGGTGTTAGAAGGTAGCCAAGCACGTAAAACAACTCGGCACCGGGGGGATATTTTGTTGGCAGTTCTCGATATGGTGTCTCTGCGAAAACACTGTTCTGTAGTGGCTGCAATACTTTATCAAACGGTATGAATTGATAAGGACTAAAGCCGTGCGCGATAACCCGTCCATCCCACAGATAACGCCATGCATCACGTGATAAACCCAGTGGCAGGTGTACGAGCATGGCGCGAAAAGCTACTGCCCCTGCGAAAATAAGCCCCAACTCGATCCATCGCCAGCGTCCCGTTACAGGTGTACTAGTCTGTACCCAGAGACACGCGACAAGGTAGCAGAGAAAGCACACGGCCCAGACAAGCATAAAGGGGCCAATGGGCTGGTCTAGTTGTGGCGCAACGAGCGAAAGTGCTATGTAGCACACGAGCAAAGCAAGCAAAAAAAGTAGGAGTAGTGCTATCCTTTGCCGTGAAGTTTGTATACGAGAAGATGTATGTTCTTGTGTAACGGATTGTGATTGTAAAATAAATGCCATGAACACTCCTGAGCTAGTATCTTGTTTCTCTCAGGAGTTAGACGAATCGGAGAACAAGAAAGTAGCATAGGGGACCGATGGTGCAGATAAAAAAATTACTGCGCAAGCCAAAAACGAGCATAACAAGTTATCCACATATTTGTAGGGAAGATGTGGATAACCTGATAGAAATGTGGATAAACGCGCTTCCAGAGGGCTTTAGCCTATCCTTTGAGCAAGGGTTGCTGGAATAAGCAATGGTGAGCCATCGCCCAAGCGTAGGCGAAGCGCACGACTGCGAATGCCTGATGGAAAGACTTGCTCGTATGCAAAAATGTAGTCTATACTCCCTATTGCTCCCTCATGTTCTCCACTCTCCACACGTACCCGCGCTCCAAGCGAGAGCGAAAGGTCCTCCTGTACTGGTTGCCAACGATGTATCTCTTCAGGAGAGAACGAAAGGATAAGTTCCGGCACGATGCCCTGACGTGGTGCGGTGATGCCCGATAGCAAGACAACGGTTCCTTGCCTTTGTTGCAATATACGGAACGTTGCTTCAGGCATGGACGCTATTCCCACTCCCTCTGTAAACAGGACCGTCATAGGAGGGAGCGTTGCTTGCGTTTGCTCGCTGTTGATATCGTCGAGTAGCTGAATTATGTCGGTTCGTAAGAAGCCTTCAAGGTCCCGTACCGCAATACTGCCCGCTACTATACCTGAAACGCCAGCAAGTAGTGCCTGACGCAGCATGACAAAGCTAACTGAACTGGCTGTAGCTAGAATTGCGCCTGCTGGTAATTTGGCATTTAATGTATCGCCCTCTACAACGTGTAGTATTCCCGCAACCTGATTGCCAGCACCAATTTCGCCTCGTACAACGCTTGCTTGCGCCTCAATAACGACTCCCCCGCGTTGGGTGATATCGACAACACGGCCATGCATACCTGCTGGCACCACCTCATCTTGCGCGATACTCCCCGCCACCATACGATGTTCCATGCGTAGCACAGGCTGATCGGGTTGTACCTCTTGTCCATTGTATACTAACGGCACACCATGCGCTGCTATATTTCCTCTATACCCACCAGGCCAGCGTTCCCGCCTCACGACCGTCTGCGGGATCACAGACCACCCAGGCTGATAGGCCATCCCTATGTGCTCCTCTAGTAATATTCTAACTCTGTACGGGTCTGATTGATCACCACCCGCATACACCAACTTCGGCGTACGTGGCAGGTGATCAATCAGACCCGTACATGTTTTACGCACCTATGGCTTGCATCCACTGCATAATTTGGGCTTGCCGCTCGGCCTCTTCGGTCGGAATGTTGAGAGGGCGACCTCGCGCGTCGATGATCAGGCCAACGAGACCGCCGTCAATCTCCTCGGCTGCGCGGGCGCGCTCTCCTGGTCCAAGCCCAACATCGACTCCTTGTGCTGGAAACAGCGTGAGTAATGCTTGTTCGTTGGGCCGTAACGGAACGACTTCGATAGAGCCTGACATGACCTCGACTTTATGTTGGCGGCCATTCGTATACTCGACGCCAACGGTGAGTGCGACCTGTCCCTGCTGGAGTTGCCCGAAGGGAACGACACAGGTCCCTAAGCGATGCGTCACTGCGTCATTTTCGTTGACCTGCACCGCCGTAATCGGGGCAACGGTAGCAACGGCTCCTAGTTGCGAGATGAGCATCGTTTTGTCTATTACAAGCGATGTGACGCCGCGCGGTTGCAATGCATCAAGCAGCATCAAGGCCGCCTGTCCATATGTTGGAGCATGAGCTAGGACGCCACCTGTTGCGAGAATGAGATCGGCATCGGGCCAGTTCGTCGTGTTTCTCTTTGCCATCTCAGTTGTCAGAATCATCGCCTCGCGCGCGATAGCATGCGTAATTTGTAAATCTCTCGTACTTGTTGGTAGTACATGAGGATGCTGTACACGATTGAGTACAAACTGGCGCAATTCCTCTTCCGAAAGCGCGAACGGCAACCAGCGTGTGATACGCTGCGTACCTACTTGTTGTAAAACGGCTCCCATACCTGACGCAACGCCAATGCCCGCATTGACGTTCGGCACAAATTCGCCTTGTTCGCCAGAGAGCATAACAGTAGTTGTTGCACCACCCACGTCAACCGCAGTCACATTCATGGCATAATGTTGTGCCAGGAAGCGGACAAGACTGCTCAGAGAGGTAGCAGTCGCCACAGGCTCGGCACTTGACCATGCCTGAATACGCCTGTAGCCAGGAAGACGCTGCAGAATGCTGCGTTCGTGCAATGCTGCGACGGCAATGCTGATTGAGCCTAACTGTGCTTGTGAGGCCAGTGTAGTAACACGCGTCACATCCGCGACCCCATAAAGCATATTGCGCACAGCATCTTTGTACTGCTCCGCTCCCGCGTACAGCACAGCAGTCTGCGCGGCACCTTCGTCGCCTTTTGATGCATACTTTTCTTTGCGGTCTTTCGCAAAATTGATCAACAACTGACAAGCTTCTTGTAGTGGAGCGGGACCGGCAGGGCCATCAGCTGTGCCAACGATCAGAGCGACGTGTGGCTGAATTTCGCGCATCTGTCCTAGCTGTCTTTCCCACTCTAGTGCGAGTCGTTCCTGTGTCCAGTTAGGCGAGTTTTGCGTTCCCGCAGCTCCATATGTAGGAGTGTTGGCACTAGCTGCAACAAACGAGGGTGAAGGTATTGCATGGAGTTCAGCATATAAGCCAGCCACAGCCTGCTCTGCCAGTGCTTCCAAAGTGCTATTTACAGCACCCAACACGACGAGTTGGAGCGGGCCACCTGCACTGATGGTCGCGATAAAGCTATCAACGCCATCGCCGCTCTCCTCTTCGGGCGTGACTAATTGCCCTTGTGAGAGAAACTGGCGTCCAGTTATCTGCTCGATGATATGAATAGCCTCAATCATACCTTGTGTGATATCATTTTGCGGAGGAAGCAGCGTTGTAGGAGCTTCACCGCGCGCCATGAGACGATACTGGCCCTCTACAAGTCCAAACAGCGAGACTTTGGTAAAGACGCTCCCACAGTCCGCCACCAGTAACGAATTAGCAGATGCTGTGTTGGAATGCTGGCTTCGCCCTTCTTGCTGTCCCTGTTGCTGCTCCTCCTCAAATCGAGGTTGCGTATACATCTTCACTACCCTTTTCTGCTTGCTTACGAGCGAAAAAAGAAATTGCGGATAGCCTCGAAGAGACCACCCTTCTTTGCTGGCTTCGCGCTCTGTTGAGGCATGTTCTGATTTTGTTGGAGTCCAGGGTAGTTGCCCTGTCCTGGTTGCATGGGATAGCCATAGTTTTGTTGTCCCGCAGAATTCATCGCATAGCCCTGTGGATTGTAGCCCTGCGGGCTCTGCATACCCTGCGGGTTGTAGCCCTGTGGGTTGTACGCCTGTGGATTTTGCAAGCTTTGAGATGGTATACCTTGTGGTGGTAGAGCGTTATTACTCATTGCTTGCCCACCTGGATAGACAGGATAGCTTCCTTGTTGCGGCTGTAACTGTGGCTGTTGTGGTGGATATTGTGGCGCGTTTGATGCAACACCAAGCATAGAGGAAAAGACGTTCGCCGCTACCTCGCTATCCTCATGTGTGCCAGCTTCATTGCGAGGGCGATTTGGCACGCGTACGTTATCGGCACGAGGCGGGAAGGTATAGTTGAGAGACGTATTAGGGCCTGAATAGCGGTTGGCGTCGTTTTGTCCAGACTGACTTTGTGGAGTATCGGTGGATGCGCGTAGCCATTCAGGAAGTGCGTTCACGTCGATAAGCGACCCCATTGAAAGCGTTCCCCCCTGGCTTTGAACAGTACCATTATTTCCTGATGGATAGGATGGCCGTTGCTGGTCATAGCCATTCTGAAATGTCTGTGGTGTTTGCTGCTGAGTGCCGCGCTGATCCTGATTTCTCTGCTCGCCCTCACGCATCCAAGATGGTAGTGCGTTCACATCAAGCAACGAGGAGGCGGCAAATCCTGATTGTCCTGGGGTGCCCTGTGAATTTGGAGGCATAACAGGCTGACCTCCCTGTTGTTGCATCCAACTCGGCAGTGACTGTGGATCGATTAATTGTTGTGCAGAAAACCCCTGTGCAGGTTGCTGAGAAGGAGTTTTTGGTTGTGGAGCAGTAGGTGTAGAAGACGAAGGCTGCATCGTCTTCATCCAATCGGGCATAAATTCGGGTTGAACAAGGCTCGAGGCCGAGATATTTTGTGGTGGAGCTTGTGGTTTTTCTGGCTGCATCCATGCTGGTAGTGCATTTGCGTCTATCAGTGAATTGGCAGAAATATTTCTTTCCTGTGCATAGCTCTCGTCGGTATTGGGGGCTGAAGCAGCTGCAGGACGCATTGACTGTTGGAGGTTGGAATTTCTCTCATCCTGCGGACGATTAGGTTGCATCCAGCTTGGCACCATGCCCTCCTCACGCATATCTTCTACGGAGAAGCTTTTGGGTTCTACCGAAGGGCGGTCGCTGGCACGTAGTGACTCTAACCATGCGGGCAATGCCGATTGGTTTGAGTTACGAGAACTTCCTCCACTCTCACCCCTGTATACTGCTAAGGGTGCCATACAATTCTGGCAGTTTGTTATAGTATCAGGATTTACCGTCCCACAGTTACTACACGTAATCACGTTTGCTCCTCGCTTTCGCCATTCCTCGACTCATAGCCAAAATTCCCTGGAAATTGTCGGTGCCACCAGTGCGACCGAGTCATACAGAGTATATTCCTCTTGTTATTATTACAACAACGTTATGTACACGATAAAACATGTTCATATGATACAATATGCCTACATATGGACTACCTAAAAGTACTATTTGCCAGGAGTTTTTTATGAGCGAGCAAGACATGAACACCTCGCATAGCAAGGACACCAGAAAGTCGTCGCCTTCATTGCACCTCACACTTCCACTTCCTCCAGGCATCAACGAGCAGTACGCGACTGTCGACGGACATCGCGTTAGTACTGTCGTTGCGCGCCGTTTCAAGCAGCAGGTACGCGATATATTGCGTGTGCTTGAACGGCAGGGGCACATACATGATGAGCTGCTTTCTTCCTTCCGTCAGGGCTATCTGGCCCTCTTCCTCGATTTCTATTTTGCCACGCCGCTTAAGCGTGACCTGGATGGTGGTCTCAAAATCACGCAGGATGCTTTATGTGAGGGGCTTGGACTCAATGATAATCGCGTTGTAGATATTCATCTCAGCAAGCATATCGACCCGTTACATCCCCATCTCTATGTCGAAATCGAGGCCATCAGCGATTGGCAATTTGATAAAGAATACGTTCTTCTCTAAAATAGAACTGTTATTATCGACGTTCTGTAACAAAAATACACTCGATTCCTAACAAGGTGTCAAATTATGTCACAAACACTCAATAAAATACTACAGCGTACGCTACTAGGCTTGCTCTTCAGTAGTGTAGTTGCCCTCCTTGCCTATCGACGACGTTCGCTAACACGTAGCGGAGTTGCGGGAGCGATTATCACGGGTACGACGACGGTAGGACTTGGCGGCTGGTCCTGGGGTCTCTCATTGATCTTCTTTTTTGTCTCTTCAAGCCTGCTCTCGCATTTTCGCGAACGCGATAAAGCAACATTGGCGGAAGATAAATTTAGCAAGGGGTCCGAACGCGATATTCTGCAAGTCGCGGCCAACGGTGGTATTGCGACCCTGCTAGCTCTTGTATACGGACTAAGCTCTTGTTATGAGGTACGGCGCATATGTGAAGTGGGCTATATTGGTGCATTCGCCACTGCTACCGCAGATACATGGGCGACGGAACTCGGAACGCTCAGTACACAACCACCGCGCCTGATTACTACAGGGAAACGCGTTCCTGCTGGTACTTCCGGCGGTATTACGCTTTTTGGCACAAGCGTCG
>CAXTUE010000287.1:0-6517 GCA_964247355.1 uncultured Ktedonobacteraceae bacterium
TCTGCTCAAAAATATGGCCTAGAATGTTTACGTTGAGTTCGCTCTCGAAATCGTATTTGTTCAGGTCAACGATGTGTTTCCACACCGTATCTTTAATCACAAGCGTGTCCAGCACATCGTCCTGCGAAAAGAGGCCGCCGTTGTACATATTGATTGCCGGATCGATATCGTCTCGCCCCACATCAATGTCCATAAAGAGATTTTTGAACTCGCGCCATACGCGCTGGTCGCTTCTCTCTCTTGACCGGATACCGAGATCATAGGTATCTCTTGCGAGGTTTCGAGGGAGCAGACTTCCCGTATCTTCGCAGAAGAGAATAAAGATCAGCCGGTCAATAATTTTTTGCGCCTTTTCGAGCAGAATTGTTTTCTCAATGGCGGGATTATGCTCCACGAGATGGTGAAAGAGGTTCAGGCGCGCGTTTTTATAATCGGCGTAGAACTTGAGGGTAATGTTCTCATCCTCTTTTGCCGAGTCGTTCGCGAGGTCGTCAATCGTCGATGTTTTTGGAGAGGCAATCAGGTTTTGTTTGCAGAGAAAATAGTAGAAACGCTTGAACTCTTCTGCGCGATGCAGTTCCAACACGTCGAACTTCTCAAAAAAGTCCTGTGTCCTATTTTTGGAGTACAGCCGTATCTCTCGAAAGTTAGAGACAAGTATCCAGTTGCAGCGATCAAATTTGGTGGCATAGAGGTATGCCTGTTCAATTGGCGTATAGCCTTTTTCTCTGCCAGTCTGTTTCTTGTCGAGCAGCGTTTTGGCATCTTTCAACTCAACAACCGCTTTCGTCAGCCGCTCTGTTTTTGTGAAAAAGCCTAACGCGGCATCTGGTTCCTGCGCGTCTACCTCTGATTTTAGGTGTTGAATAAAATTCCATTCGTCGTTGTTTGACGTTTGAGAAGCGTAGCCTAATACATCTTCAAAAATTTTGATCAGAAACGAGCCTTGCAAAGTTTTCTCTTTTGTCGATAACAAGTCGCCATCTTTGAGCGCATCTTGCCAGCCTGACAGAATCTTCTCTATCTGCGCCATCCTCTCGCCAGCAGGAAATTCAAATCGCGCAATTCTCTCTCTGACCAGCTTCTGATTAAAAAGACTCATTGAATTAGCTCAGGCCCCTTCACTATGGCGTTACTTTCTTGATGAAATGTGAGGTTATAATAACACAGAAAAGCTCTGGTAGCTATCTCCATACCCTCTTTCTACATCCTACTTTCCACTACGGTATAGGTCGTTGTGTCTGCTCATTCATCTGTTTTTCACCATTCATCATTGCAAAAGTTTTCTCAGCTTCTGTGGGTCCTCCAACTGTCTTACTACATTGTAAGATGTTAAAGAAAGGAACCGAAAACAATATCAATCAAATGTGATTGGATGGATTCTTTACTAGTGAAGTACACTTTATAGCATCACATGGAGCTGGCAAAAAATGACGGAGGTTACTAACCTACCTTTGGCTCTCACAGGTCGTCTTATGCGGCAAGTTTAATGATGTAGTTTTGTTCGCTGAGATACTGACGATACGGCTAGTCAAGCCGTTTGAGAAGAGGATGGGGCGGGAGGGAATCGAACCCTCACGGCCTTTCAGCCAAGGGATTTTAAGTCCCTCGTGTCTACCATTTCACCACCGCCCCAGATGCGGTGACATGATAGTATCATGCCACCTATCATTTCGTCAACTCTTTTTCTTGCGTTAGGAGTTGGGGTTCTCGCCCCAAGCAATTAGACGGTACGATTGTTTAGGTTAAAAACTGCTCTTCTATTTGCTGCCATGCAAGCTCGGTTGCTTCCTGCAAAGGAAGATTTTCGTTTTTCTGCACCGCCTCATGCATGAGTTTTACGGCACGTCTGTGCAGGGTAGTAAGTGGATCGCGTTGCTTTATGTAATGAGGCATTTCATATAAGTTTATACGCTCTATCGGATAAAATTCCTCTCGCTCGAATGCAAGTGAGAGCAGTTCGCTATACTGCTCGATCAGCTTCTGACGAAAGGGTAAAAAATAGTCAGGTTGCGTACTGGAGACGACAAGGCTACCAGCAATGGCTCCGGCACGCAGTATGGGATAGGCGGCGGCACTTATCTCCCAGTCGGTCCAGTGTGCAGGAAATCTTCCTTCATGCTCATCTTGATTCTGGCGGATCAGGGAACGTCCATTCATGACGGTAAATCCGGCCATCGATTCGCTCCCCAGGAGCACTGCTTGTTGCTCAAGATTGAGGCCCCACGGAGGTGTGCCGTGTCCAACGACTTCGCGTAGACTGCGAATGATGTCGTTCTTGGGGGGCATACATTTCACGAGTGTGACCGCTAAGCCGGTGTGGTTAGGATCAAGTTGCCCAAGTGCTTGATTCAAAATAGAATTGCTCAGCGTCCAGAAGCGTTGCGGCACCATGACGGTTGAGTGCGCATGCAACACAGAAGCGTATATCTCTCCTGGTATTTCCTGTGACACGTCTCTTTCCTGACCATTGCTAGCAACCTGCGAGAAGTCAGGAAATTCTTCACTGATTAACTCAATAAGTGTTGTACGATGTTGTGGAAGTGCGTGTAGCAGTTGACGCAAATTCTGTGTTCTGGGTGCTGATGCTCCATTGACCCAGCGCATGAGTGTGACGGTGCTTACACTCAACTCGTTTGCGACACGTTGCCGTTCACGCATATCGGTAATATTTTTGCCGAGAAATTCTCGCCATGCAGTAATATATGTCATACGTTTACTTGGTGCTGTTACCATAACAATTTTCACGTACTCTTTTCTACACTGAATATTCATAACTCTGAAACTGAAATTCAGATATCGACTTCCCCTATTATGTGTAAATATACTACAGCATACCGATTACCCGCATTATCGTCAACTCATATACATTAAGATCGTGTGAATAAAGGAAAAATATATATTTATTTCCTATATTGACGCCTTTGTACATCTAAGGCATAATACGATGACGAAGAAAGAACAAAGCTCACGTGTAGAAATAGCTATACAGGGTCCATAAGGTTAACATTCCATGAATAACGAAAACGAAATTTCACAGGTACGTGGCACGTATGAGGTCATCGTGGTGGGCGCGGGACATGCGGGTTGTGAAGCAGCATTGGCAAGCGCACGAATGGGTCGTAAAACATTATTAATCACTATGAATCTCGACAGTGTTGCGCTAATGCCGTGTAATCCCTCGATGGGTGGTCCGGCGAAAGGGCATTTGATTAAAGAGATTGATGCGCTGGGCGGCGAGATTGGACGCAACACTGACCGCACATTTATTCAAATTCGTCTGCTCAATACAAGCAAAGGCCCAGCTGTGCAAGCATTGCGCGCGCAATGTGACAAGCAGGCATACCGGCTTGCTATGAAGTATGTATTGGAGAGCCAACCGAACCTGGAAATTCAGCAGGCAAATGTCAACCAGCTACTTAGCACAACAAGGCCAGATGGTCGGCATGAAATCATAGGCATCATCACGAACACTGGTTGGCAATATAACGCCCCTTCGGTCATCTTGACCACGGGCACGTTCATCAATGGAAGGCTTGTTGTTGGTGAAAAGACGCAACCAGGAGGTCGTGCCGGTGAAGGTCCTGCGCTCGGCATTTCTGAAGCCCTGCGCTCATTTGGGCTGGAAGTACGTCGATTTAAGACAGGCACACCCCCACGTATCGACGCACGAACGATAGATTTTAGCAAAACAGAGATGCAACCCGGAAGTCGCGTACCGCTTTACTTCTCGCAGGATACATCTGCGCGCGAGGACGTACAGCTTCCTGGTAGTCGCCCAAGTTCAGTATATCCGACGACAGACGAAGACCTCCACGGCTGGCGACCGCAGTTGCCGTGCTATCTCGTCCGCACAACTGAACGCACACATCAAATTATCCGCGACAATCTCCATCGCTCACCACTGTATACAGGAATTATCGAGGGTATCGGGCCGCGCTATTGTCCATCAATCGAAGACAAGATTGTTCGTTTCGCGGACAAGGCTACGCACCAGATTTTTCTTGAGCCAGAAGGCTGGCGTACGGGCGAGGTGTACGTGCAGGGCATGAACACGAGTTTGCCCGAGGACGTGCAAATCGCGATGCTGAGAAGCATTCCCGCATTGGAACACGCACAGATGATGCGCGTAGGCTATGCGGTTGAATATGACTACGTACCACCGGAGCAACTTCTCACTACACTCGAAACAAAGCCTGTCGCAGGACTTTTCCTGGCGGGCCAGATTAATGGTACATCGGGCTACGAGGAAGCTGCGGCACAGGGTATCATGGCGGGCATCAATGCCGCTCTTGCTGCGCGCAGTGAAGAGGCGTTTGTGCTGGGACGCCATGAAGCCTATATCGGCGTGCTCATTGACGATCTCGTGACACGTCCTCTTAGCGAACCGTATCGCCTGCACACGTCGCGCGCCGAGCATCGACTACTCCTGCGTCCCGATAGTGCAGACCTGCGCCTCAGTGATCACGCTTACGCGCTTGGCTTGATTGACGAGGCGCGCTATAGTTTGGTACTAGAGAAACGCATGCGGATTCAGCAGGCACTTACGCAACTTTCCTCGACCATCTTTACCACTTCGCGCGTCATGGAAGCCTGTGCGCAAGAGGTGGGCATTGGTTCTCTTGGGCAAATGCTGTCCGCACGTGACCTGCTTCGACGACCAGATGTGCGCTATGCACAAGTTGCACACCTTGCGCAACGGGTCTCAGAGGAGCGCACCGCAGTCCAGGATGAGAGCATACAGCAACCAGAGAGTATGATTTTACCAGCATTGGAAGAACAGACCGCAGAAGAGGTCGAATTACAGGTAAAATACGAAAATTACGTGCGTAAACAGGAACAGATGGTTTCTCGCACACAGAGGCTCGAAAAAATGCGTATTCCAGAGTCGTTAGACTATACATTGGTACAGCATCTTCGCACGGAAGCTCGTCAAAAGTTGATACGTACACTGCCACGTACCGTTGGACAAGCAGCGCGCGTAGAGGGTGTAACACCTGCGGATGTTGCAATCCTAATGATCTACCTGGAAAAAGTACGGGCTACACGGTCACAACTTGACAGAACAGGAGCACGACCTGTACTATAGGGTTGTGTAATTCAATTTGCTACAATTCTTTATAGAGATGAGAACCATGTATAGATGTCTTCCCCCACATTTATGCATGGTTCTAACACAAAACTATACATGAAGTTAAGAGGGGTAATTCCATGTACATTCTAGTTGTTGATGACGAACCTTTTGCAAACACACTGGTCAAATTCGTGCTTGATAAAGAGGGCTATGAGGTAGAGACAGCCGAGAATCCACGCGCTGCACTACAACTTATTCAAAGGCGTCTGCCTGATTTACTCTTGCTCGATGTAAAGATGCCATATCAAGATGGCTTCCAGTTCTCAGAAAAGTTACATGATGAGGGCTATGAAATACCGATTATTTTTATGACCGCTCAGGATACACTTGAGTCAAAATTGGAAGGCTTCCGCATAGGGGCTGATGACTATATCTGCAAGCCTTTCAATCACCAGGAACTGGTGGCACGTGTCCATGCCGTGATGCGACGCATTAAAAATAGAAGCAGGCTCGGCAATCAAAGTCTTACAGGTGGGCGCGTTGAGCTTTTCCCGGCGGATTTGAAAGTAATGGTGAGTGGGAAAGAGCCGATGCCACTCACGCATACCGAAATGCAAGTGTTGCGTGTGCTGATGGGCAGCGTCAATCAAGTAGTGAGTCGCGACCTCTTGCTCTCAGAAATCTGGCACGATGACGAGAACAATAGCAATATTGTCGATGTCTACATACGTCGGCTCCGTGTAAAGATCGAAGATGATCCTTATAAGCCTCAGCATATTCTTTCTATACGCGGTACAGGCTATAAGTTTGTTGGAAAATAGAGGAAGCATTTGCGGAAACGTATTCCTAAACAGGTAGTAGTCGAAGACAAGAACGGACGAGACCATTCTTTCTCTCATGGAGAAGTACTCGCTCCAACGTTGCCTACTTTCCTTGACAAACAGCATTATCTGGAAGCGATGGCGGCGGTCACACCAGACGCAATGATTGTGCTAGACGCTCAGTATCGTGTACTTGATCTCAACCCTGCTGCCTCAGCACTACTTGGTCGCTCGACACGGGACGTGACAGGTCATGGTTGCGCGGAAGTGTTGCGGTGCCAGAATCTCAATCGTATGGAACTCTGTGGCACATCGAGTTGTCCATTAGCGCGTGTGTTGCATAAGAAGACAGCGTTAGCCAACGAGGACTTGCTTCTTGGCTTACAACCAGAGCACACACGCGAAGTCTCTGCAAGCGTCACTCCTGTTGAAGTAGAGGGTGGACCATTCGTTGTTTTTACAGCTCGCGATGTTTCAGCACTCAAAGTCGCGAATTCGGTGCGTTCTAATTTTGTATCAATGGTATCACATGAGTTACGCACACCACTCAATTCGGTACATGGCTTCATTGACCTGCTTTTACACAATCACATGGGTACACTCACACCCGAACAGCACACCT
>CAXTUE010000288.1:0-2626 GCA_964247355.1 uncultured Ktedonobacteraceae bacterium
GATCACTCCTATTGGTAACAGCATTTTTGTATAGGTCACAGTTCACCTCGTCGTGTGATGAGATACCAGCATTTTTCTATAAGCCATCTCTTTGTACTAACGCACGTTCAACGGCGAATCGGTGTATTATGTTCTTCCTCTTTCCTGCGCATACAACGAAAAAGTGCTAGAATGCAATCACCTGAAAGCTGCGTATCTCTAGCTGGGTTCCATAGCTTTTGAGACCGATTTGTCCACCTGTGCGATAGCGCGAATCCTGCGTCTCGGCAAGAAGACTCCCATCAACAAGCAACGTGAGGTGCGAGTCTTTGACTTCAAAGCGATAGCTATGCCAAATGGTACCGGGGTTGAACAGTACCGTTGCCAGAATATCGTTATCCGCTTGAAGTCGTATTTTTTGATCGCAGACTGCTGCTTTGTAGCCATGCCAGCCATTTGGTGTTGATATACCTCGAAGTGCTATATCGAAACACGGCCACCCAGCTATTACATGGACCTTCGTCTCGACCGCATAGTTTGAGGTTACGGTCATCGTATAGGGCGCGAGAATGGTTGGGTCTGGCTGCCCACTATAGGATGAGCCATCGTTGACAAGCTCATTGTTCGTCACTGCCCAATCAGGCGATCCCTTCCCAGACCAGCCTTTGGACCAGTTGGCTTGGTAGACTACTCCGACTACCCGTGTAGGAGTAGCCGTTGGGAGAGGCGTCAAGGTTGGTGTTGGTGTGGGAGTTACACGCGTCTGATTTCCTCCCCCCATCTTTCTCACGTGCGTATTTTCATTGTGGGAAGCAAGGAAGAGTCTGCCTACAAATGTCCCAAGCAAGAACAGGAGAAGAAGGAGAACGGGCATAAGTACAAGCCGTCCCCACTTTCTTTGCATCTTACTTTTACCTCGTTCTGAGAGTGCAGATGATTCAGGTGTTCTTTGGACGCGAGAAGCTGAAGGAACGCTTGCATAGAATTGTTCTAATGGAGCGTCATGTACGTGTAGGACAGGCACCTGGGAAGTGGAATTGAGTTTGGCTGAAGCAACAGAGTGTTCTTGACTCTCAATATGTGCTTGTTCAAAGGCGGTGGCGAATGCGGCTACGCTTTTGAAACGCTGATGAGGATTCCTTCTCAGCGCTATCTGTACAACATCTGCAATGAGTGGAGGGAGTGTGGCAAGAGCCGCCTGGAACGGAAGCGGTGGAGAAGCGAGGTGTTGATTTTCTGTTTCAAGTGCAGCAAGGTGTTGACCTGTCAACCATTCATAGACGACACTGGCAAATGCATATTGATCGCTCGCTGGGCTTGCTGCTTCACCCTGCACCTGCTCTGGGGCAAGAACGTTTTCCTCCCTCTCCTGAGCAGAAGCAAGCGAGAGAATGATTGGCAGAGCAAAATCAGTCAGGGCAACGTTCCCGTTTTGCGTAAGAAACATATTTTCTGGCTTGATGTTTTGATGGACAACATTTCTTGCATGAGCGTATGAAAGAGCGGAGGCAAGTTGTTTGATAAAAGGGAGAATATCTGAAACAGAGAGCCGTGAGCCAAGTGGATGGCGTTGACGAAAAGTCTCATCAGGGACATACGCCATGACAAGAAAACAAAGAGCGTCCTCTATGCCGTAATCGAGCAGTGGTACGATGTTAGAATGTGTGAGTTGGGCGAGAGTCTGCGCTTGTGAGAGAAAGAGATTCTGGTCCTGGAGCGAAAGTGGAGCATGAAACACTTTCAGCACAACCTGAGCTTTCGAGTCAGTGTGTTGAGCGAGATAGACGTCCGCCAAATGGCTGGTGCCTAATAAACGCAACAGAGAGTACATACTCATCATCTGCCCTGTACGATCAGTCGCCTGCATTGCCCTGTTCCTTTACGTATCATTGGTATCTATACTCTCCTTGTTGATACGCATGTCTTGCAGGAGAAGTTTCGCTATCTAGAGACAAGAAGAGCTATAGAGATCAATACGTCGGAAAGTGGGAATGAAACAGAACTAGGGGCTGGGCGGAGGAGGTGGGATTTGAACCCACGAAGGCTTGCACCTTACACGATTTCCAGTCGTGCTCACTAGACCACTATGAGACTCCTCCACGCGGAGAGAGTGGGATTCGAACCCACGAAGGCTTGCACCTTACCGCTTTTCGAGAGCGGCACATTCGACCACTCTGACATCTCTCCGCCGTGAGTATAGCATATCTCTGAAGATGTGACAAGCGTTATTGCTCGTTGATTTCCCCCTGCTCGTAGAGCCAGCGCGCGAAAAGCACACGGCTATCGTCGGCCATGCGCTGCTGCATCTCGCCGTTTTCGTAGAGATGTGTGCGCTGGTGTTGTAGCTTGCGCGACTCGTCCCACGTGAAGCCCTGGCTCATCAAATATTCCTGCTGCCTCTGTTCTTCAAGCATACTGGCCGTTGAGACCGTGTCTTCAAGACGCTGGTCTGTTTCGGGAATGTTGCCCTGTGACGATGATTGTCGATTTTGCATAGCATGTACTCCTCGTTTCCGTTTTGTAGTCTTCCATGCTATTCTTAATCGGCTTGCGGGTGAATAATCTGTACGTTATGGTAGTGCGTGTGTATGATGGATGCCAGGGCGGGGGGGGGGGGGGGGGGGGGGGGCGGGGGGGGGGCGGCGGC
>CAXTUE010000288.1:2636-6517 GCA_964247355.1 uncultured Ktedonobacteraceae bacterium
CCTATACAACGAGCACTCGTTGTATGGGAGGGGCGTTTCCCCTTGCGGGCGCCCTGGCCTTCGACGTATTTTATTCCCCTAATGCCTCCAATAATTCACGGAGGAACAGTTCGGCGTCGGTGACGAGACCGGCGGCCTGGAAAGTGCCCCGGTCCGCGAGTTTGGTGACGACGGAGGGGTTCATGTCGACGACGACGGTACGGACCGAGGCGGGTAGGAGGTTGCCGGTGGCGATGGCATGTAGCATAGAGGCAACCATGATCGCCATCTCGACGCCCTGCTGGACCTCCTGGCGCATACGCTTCTGAGCCTCCTGCATGTCGGCAATCACGCCGGGCATTGGACCGTCGTCGCGAATGGAACCGGCAAGCACCATTGGCACATCGCGCTTCATTGCTTCGTAGGTGATACCCTCTTTGAGTACGCCCGTCTCAATGGCCTTTTCCAACGAACCGATGCTGCGAATGGCGTTGATGGCCCGCAGGTGGTTGCGATGCCCGCCCTCGACCTGCTCGCCTGTCTTGAGATCGACGCCGAGCGAGGTACCGAATAGGGCCGATTCGATATCGTGCGTCACAATGGCGTTGCCGCCGAAGATGACCTGTATGTAGCCACGACGCAGCAATTCGGCGACATAGCGGCCTGCACCCGTATGAATGACGGCGGGACCGAGCACAAACAGAATTTTGCCATTGTGGGCGCGTACTTCTTTCATCTGCTGCGCGATCTGGTGAATTGCCAGGACCTTGACGCGTTCGGAGGAAACGTCGCTCTGCATGAAGGCGAAGGCTTCGCGCTCACGGCCACGCTCGAACGGCTGCACACGGACACCGCTATAACCTGTAACCACCGCGTCGCCGACTTTGACCTCGTGCATCGGTCGACAAAAAGCACGTTTTTGCACACGGTCAACAATTACCGCTACATCCATTTCGATGCCCTCGACCGTTACCCATTGTCCGCCGATACGTACCTGTGTGGGCAGGTTGGTGGTGGAATAAAACTTGCCTGGTAGCACGCCGTCTTGCTCAACAGCCGTGGTCACGGCGTCTTCTTTGTGGACGAGGACGGCACCAAACTGCTGGACCTCGGTCAGTATGCGATCCAGTGTCTCGGCGTCGGGTGCATCAACACGAAGGCGCGCATAGCTGCTCTCCGTTTTGTTGACGCCGACGCGCATCTCTTCAACCTTAAAGTTGCCCCCACGATCCATGATGGCGTCCCACGTACGTGGCAACGTCCACGAGTCGATGATATGGCCGCTCAACTCAATAACTTCACTTGGCATAGTAATTCCTTTCCTGATAATCAACAGAAATATTATTTTCCGCGTCCGACAGGACAGATGGGCTGGTAGGCACAGGCGCGGCACTTGGCGATGCGTTGACGCGCCAGTGGGGGCGGCTGTTGTTCGGTACACTTCGCCATTTGCTCTAAATTACGGAGAACTTTTCTTTTGAGCGCGGGCGTGTAATCAACGGTAAACTCGCAATCGGCGTAGCGCAGAATGCCATGCGTGGGTGGCATTTCGGGAAAATACTCTTCGAGAATCAGGCAATAGGCCGCGAGTTGGACTTCGTGATTGCTATAGGGTATTGTAGCACCTTGCACGTTGAGTTTTAATTCGATTGGCACTGGTCGCCCATCCAGCAGTTGTACTACATAGTCAGGCTTGCCCACGAGCGGATAGTGGTTAGAACTGAGCGGCTCGCCCTGTCCATCGGCATCCTCATACACCAGTTCTCCAGGAGGGAGACCGAGCGCACGATGCCGTTCCTCCAGCAATCGTTGCTTCTGATGTCTTCGGTCATTAAGCAGCAGGATGAGCAAGACCAACGCAAGCACCAATAAACATAATCCAATGGGTAGAAGAATACTTGCGACTATGATGTGCTCTCCTTTCTCATAAGCGAGGACCAATTATCGTCCTTAACAAAGCTGTACGAATGATGTAGGGACCGATTTATCACGTCCTTCTCGGCAATCAAAACGCTAATAAGGAAGTGATAAATAGGTCCCTACAGGCGACGCATTTGTAATATATTATTCAAATGGTGTTACCGTAATACCCATGCAATCACGATTAACACAACCGCAATAGCGATAATAATTCCGGCGGTAAGCAGGAGCGGGCGTGTCAGAGTACTGACCATAGGAACACTGACGCGCTCCTCCTCAAGCTTGTCGACCTCTTCGGCATGCTCTGCGTGTTGCTGACGCCCGACCTCAAACGCTCCGCGCTTGACAAGTAGTTGCTCGATCATCTGGTATTCTGGTAGCGCGGGGGCTTGCGTGTCGTGGTCATGCTCTAATTCTACGAGCCGTGCAAACAATTCCTCGCTATCAACGTGTGAGGCTGGCTCAAATTGTTCGTGCCACCAGACAAGGGGACAATACTCGAACTCCGCAACCTCGCTAGCGGTAAAGACACGTTGCGCCGGTTCGCGTGGTGTTTGTTGTGGGTTTTGACGAGATAAGGACATAGCTTTGCTCGTTTATCTGTAATATATTGCCAAACGTGACGTGTCGCAACCAAGGCGCCCGCAAGGGGAACGCCCCTACCATATACGAATTTGCTCCGACGCGCTCTCGCGGTATGGTAGGGGCGTTCCCCTTGCCCCCCCCCCGCCCTGGTCTCACCATTAAACCCCTACATTTACCCCCGCGAGACCGAGCTTGTCGGCAATGCTGGACATGGCCTGGATAACGAACGCGATATGCTCATCTAAATCGACGCCGAGTTCTGCCGCGCCCTTGACCAGATCGTCGCGGTTCACACCTGCGGCAAAGCCCTTTGCCTTCATCTTCTTGCGTACCGAAGAGACCTCAAGGCCGAGAATGCTTTTTGTGGGACGCACAAGGGCGGTAGCTGTAATCATGCCCGTCACCTCGTCACAGGCGTATAGGCCCTTTGCTAATAGTGTATTACGCGGATACTTGTCGAGGTTGAGGTCGTTATGAGCCAAGATAGCATAAATAATACGTTCATCATAACCGCCATCATGAAGCCATTGCGCCGCTACCTGTGTATGTTCGTGCAGCTCAGGATATTCTTCATAGTCGCTATCGTGCAACAAGCCAGTCATGGCCCAGAGTTCCTCATCCTCACCATATTTGCGGGCGTAGAAGCGCATCGCGACCTCTACCGAGAGCATATGTTTTTGCAGGCTTTCGTTCTTGACATGGCTCGTCATCAATGTATAGGCATCTTCGCGTGTTGGCATACTCTATCTATCCTCTTATAATGTGCGATTTGTGCGGAGTTTGACCGCTATGCAGATTATTATAACATAGCCTGTCAGACCTCGACGATTTCCTTGTACGATGCATGCTACTATAACTAGCGCAAGACAAATCTCCGGCTTTCCTGGTATGCCCATACGTAGTGCTACAAGTACAAAAATCTCCTTGACACAAACTTTACTAGTAAAGTATACTGACTGTACAGTTAATAACTATTAGTTATAATAGGAGATATATTATGGCACAAAATGTTAAAGTAATCGTCTATCCGGTTAAGGATATAGAAAAAGCTAAAGCATTTTATAGCAAGTTTTTAGACGTAGAACCGTATGTCGAAAGTGCCTATTATGTAGGTTATAAAGTTGGCGATCAGGAAGTCGGATTAGACCCTAACTCTACGGTGGGGCCTATTGCTTATACCGATGTAAAGGATATTAAAAGCAGTCTTCAAGCAATGATTGAAGCCGGTGCCGAGGTCGTACAAGATGCTAGGAACGTAGGGGGTGGCATGTTAATAGCTCAGGTCAAGGACGCTGACGGTAACGTTGTTGGGCTAAGACAACAATCTTAAGTACTTCATAGTCTCCGCAATTTAAGCCTCCAGCATTTTATCAACCAAGTCAAATAAGCTCCTATGG
>CAXTUE010000289.1:0-6515 GCA_964247355.1 uncultured Ktedonobacteraceae bacterium
GTGCTGTGCATCGACATTGAGGTCGGCGGTAAGCGTCTCGTACGTGTCTCCATCGGTGATGGACAGACGCCAGAAGCGTTGTACTGACATGTAGCCCTCCCTTTCAAGCAGATTACGCGCTCTCCAATTACATACACAAACGGTAACACTCAAGGTAACGCGTTTTCTCGGCTGCGCATTGCATGCAAGTTGACGCGCTCGCTCTTCAATCAGTAGCGTAAACAGTGTGCCGATACCGCGTTCGCGATAGTTAGGATGAATACGCACAAGACACACAAGTTGCTCATGCGTCCTGCCTGTGCGGATATCGGCATATCCAACGAGTTGACCTTTACGGGTGATAATAACCCACGCATCGGTTTTGAGATCGAAATGGGGTGTTGTTTGCCATGCCTTTGCTACATCCTCTCTTGCGGGGTCGATACCGCCAAAGTTCGCGATATCACAAACAGTCATTAGTTCGGTTACGGCCTTCGCATCCTGAAAAGTTGGTATACGTGCCGAAAGATTATGTAGACGTACTCTCATGACCTGAAATCTCTCCACGAATAGGAGCACTTCTGCAAGCACTCCTATTTTGCTACGGAGGAAGAGGAAGGCAAGCACACAGGTAACAGTCTATGGCTCTAAGGACTGTGTACTTATTTCCCTTCCCGCCCGTATTTCTTTCTCATATCTATCTGATCTGCGATGAACATGCATACCGACACGCTCGTAGAGCCGGGTAGCACCTGTCAGACTTGATGCATCAACGCCGAGGTATACTTCATGAATGCCGCGCTTATAAAACTCGCCGAAGGATTGGTACAGGAGAGCCTCTCCTATTCCCTTGCGTCGCCACTGACGACGCACACCAAGCGAGTGAACCCAGCCGCCCGACTCCTTCTCGTCTTCACAGAGCGAGACCGCAGCGATTTCGTCGCCGTCCATCGCCATGAACCAGAGCGAAGGATCGAAGTTTTCACTTTTTCTTGTCCAGTGCTCCCACTCTTCAAAGTTCATGGGAACATGTCCCCAGTGATCTTGAAATGCATCTTCATCGGCGTCAAAAACAGCGCGAAACAGCTCTAGGTTATCGGCAAGTGTTTGTACACGAATGCCCTCAGCCCACATTGGCATCCGCGGAGTCTCTTGTAAATCTATTTTCATACGCCAGAACGAGCGTATCTTTGTGAAATCGTGCTCCTCAAGAAGATGACGTAACGCTATGTTCTTTTCATCGCACCATGCTAGCATTGAGACACGAGCATCAGGGAGTGCCTCTGCAATATGCTGGTGTGCTCGCTCCGTGTTCAATTGCAAAAGATGAGTGCCAATGCCACGTCCTCGGTAGTCTGGATGAACATCTGCACCAACAAAGATATGAACATGTTGGCGATGCTCAACACTCGCAAAGGCAATGATCTTCTCTTCCGACGAAAGCACGAGCCATGCATCGGTTGCAAGGTCAAAACCTGGCGATTGTAGCCAGAGGCGTAGAGTGTCCATAGTTGTATCTGGACGCCCCTCTAGCTCGATCTCATAGGTGTTCATCAAGTGCAGAATATCCTCTATATCATTCATTGTTGGACGGCGTAGCACAAAACCGCGTGGTAAGGATGCTGTAAGCATTGTATGTTCTCTCTTTCTCTCGGCAAGATGGAATCAATCACACTCGTACCGAGATTTCTTCGAGTTCGCTGGGGTGTGATCAATCAGACCCGTCAATATTTTCGTTATCCGTTACGCTTCAATTTGCCCGTGCGCTTAGCGTAGCGTTCGGCGAAGCCAAAGACATAGATGCCTAGTGGCACACTAACGATTCCTGTGAGTAACAGGGGCCATGTGATACTCCAGACTTCTGGCGACCAGAGCGGCTTTCCTTCCATTAGCCCTGCTCGCAAGCCTTCCAATACGTAGGTTGCGGGCGAGATACGTGCCAGTGGCTGCATCCAGATTGGTAGGACCGATATTGGATAGTAGACGCCCGATACCAGCAGTAGCACAGCCTGCGCGATGTAGGACATTTGCATACCCTTCTCCGTGTACAGCAAAGGTAGCGATGAGGTCGCGATGCCAAAGCCGATGAACGAGATGCTACCAAGCAACAGGATTACCAGTGCCGTCAGGTAGTTCGCATGACTCAAGTCGATGTGAAAGAAAAATGACATGACAGCTAACTGCAGAATGGTAAAGAGCAGACCATGTGCAACTGCGTAGAGACAGCTACCTACCATGTGTGTGAAGCGCGAAATCGGCGCCATAAACGTGTACTCAATGGTTCCCTCCCAGCGCTCCATGTTGATGATGTCGGTCACACCCTCGAACGTCACGCCTAGATAGGTCCACACGGCGGTTCCAATCACTAAGTAGAGCACAAAGTTGGGAACGCGCGAACCGACGCCAATGTAGGTGACAGACATGGCGTTCACGAGATTATAGATGAGCCAGACAGCTTCCCAGGCCCAATAGCGTCGAGTAAGGTTCCAGTTACGCTCAAAAAATGCGTAGGTGGCGCGCCCTTGATGCATCAAACTAGACATGTGTAGTATTCCCTTCTTCTCTTATTCTTCCTCTTCGCGGGCGGCCTCGATAGCCTCGAACGCCTTTTCCCAACTGCCGTAAAGTTTAATATCCTCTGCTGTAATGCGATGTGATGCGGTGTAGTGCATAAACACTTCGTTCATTGACACCAGTTCATCGCGTCCCATCAGACCAGTCACGGTTTGTTTGAGTTCATCGGTCGTGCCAAGTGCCACAATTTTGCCCTGCACGATGATGGCCACACGATCACATAATGCCTCTGCCTCATCCATGTCGTGCGTTGTGATCAGGATGGTTGCGTCGTGTTTAGTCCGCAGTTCCTCAACAAACTGCTGTACGTCTATCTTCGAGCGTGGGTCGAGACCTGTTGTTGGTTCGTCAAGTAGCAGTACAATGGGCGATGTAAGAAACGCACGCGCTATAGCAACCTTCTGCTGCATACCGCGCGACATATCCTCAAGCGGTTTGTCGATCCGATCACGTTTGATACCAAGCCTTATCAGAATGCTGTATATCTTGCTCCTTGCCTCGGCAGAAGGCATATTGTAGAGACGGGCAGCATACATCAGGTTTTCCATTGGCGACAACTTCTTGAAGAAAGATGCTTCAACGCTCACGCGGTTTATCAAGCGTTGTACCATACGTTCGTCTTTCACCACATCGTAGCCAAAGATGCGAACACTCCCGGCATCAGGCAAGAGCAGAGTGGAGAAGAATACGAATGAGCGTTGATTTACCAGAGCCGTTCGCTCCAAGAATACCCACGATCTCGCGTCGCTGAATCGTTAACGTAATATCATCGACCGCTCGCACCTCGCGCTTCTGCTCTTTCTCTTCATCTTTCTTGCGCGACCAGCGCAGCAGAGGCCGCTCTTTCTTAAAGATTTTAGATACGCCCTGGATCACAACGGCATCTTGTGTTTTGTCCAGAACAACGTTTTCAAGTACATGCGACTGTATAGTTACGTCGGAACTTTCATGAACGGCCACGAATGTTTCTCCTTCTGTACGGTAAAAGACAACGGAATAGTGCCAGCAAAGCATAAAGTATGTGTACTATGAGTACACCGGACATGCGCACAGGCTTACACCTGTACGTTAGGACATCAAAATAAACCGCACCGGTCCCATACCTACTAATTCTTTCTCTTATAGAGCAAGCTGGTTGCAGATGTAAACAACCAAGAAAAGAACAACAAAAAACCGTGGAACTGGATTTTCTTTCGCCAGTGTCCACGGTTCAGAGAGTCTTTTTCTCTACGCCTATTGAGTAAATATAGGCGGACCTCCTCTGACAATGGACACACTGATCCCAGAATCCACTATGGCGAACGGATTAGCGATACGAGCGCAACAGCCACCAGCACCATAGGTGTAGAAAGGAAGCAGGTCGAAGGACATAGCATGGCCGTAAACGGTCTTCGTGCTAAAGCCGAGGCCGCGTAAACGCGACATACATACAGCGTTATTTGCTATCATGCTATGTACTCCCCTTTCGTCAGATTTCTTTTGCTAAAGATTGCTGAAGGTCAATTTTGACACAAGTGCGTGAAACTATCTTTGCAGCTTCTTTTCTAAGTATACGGACAGATTAGCGATATGTCAAGGAAAATTCAAGTGAAGTTTGCACCTCATGCATTATTGAGCGGAGGCGTTTTTCATTTCGTTCGCTTTTCCCTGTTGAATAGCTTGCACAGTGGCAATGTGGCGTTGTATTGCTGAGTCTATTGTTTGGCTGGTAAATTGCGCGACGGTCAGGCGTACTAATGTGAGATAGTTGTTCTGCTGTGGATATACGTCGGTAACAAGATCGCGTCCCAGCAAAGAGTCATCGTATGTCGCGACAACGTAGCGTTTTCCGTTAGGAGCGATGGCGATGTGTCGTGCGATATCAAGCGTCTGTAACACAACGGGAAGCGCATTTGCTATCTCGATGGCTCTCCGTTCTGGAATAGGGGTTAAAGCGAGTATTGGTGTATCCTCACCTGCAATGTCGTTCTGAGACATGAGTCCTCCTGTAGCACAAAGACAATCAATCAGTACATTTCTGTTCTTTGCACGCCTTAGTGTACGCAACTTCTGTAGCTGAGTCAAGTAGAATCAGCAAAATGGCTATAGGTCTTCTTCAAACGCTTTTCTTGCTCGTCTTCTGCGCCGATATGTCATAACAAACGTGCCGATACGCTGTGGTAGCCAGCGCAAGAAGGAAGGGTGACGTAAGACATACAGGAAGAGCTGCGGCTGAAGCTGTCGCCAGAGGGATGGTAGTTCGTCGATTTCACCTGAACGTAAAGGATGCTCAGTGCTCTGCGGGTCAGCCCATTTGTCGCGGACATAGATATCACCAAGCCGTTCCAGTACAAGCGTATCCTGCTGTGTAGAGGTCGCGACACCGTGAATATATTCATATGGCGTTTGCGAGGGTTGTAGTCGTATACCGGCCCAGTTCGCGAGTAGGCATAAGCGTCCGTACAGTTGAGATGAGAGGCTGTATCTACGGAAGAGACGCCTCCACCAGAGCAAGAAGAGCAGCGCACCAAAGAGTATGAGCAACACAACACTACCCAGCGCGGTGCCAACTTGCTGACGCAGTTGTACCGATGTTGTCGCACCACCAGCACTATTGGCACTTGCTGTATCGTCGAGACCATTGCGTCCTACTCTACCACGCTGATTAGGTGGAATAACGGAACTATTACCATTCGCTCCGTTTGTACCTCCATTTGCGCCACTTACGCTGAACTGATTGGGCAATGGACGATAAAAAGTGGAAAAGCTTGCTGACGGCTCAAAGTTGACCCAGCCATAGCCAGCGAAGTACACCTGCACCCAGCTATGCGCATCGGTACCATGAACAACATATTGATGTGTTTTGGCATCATATGTCCCATTAGTATAGCCAGCAACCACCCGTGCTGGTATGCCAAGTTCACGGGCCATCACTACCATCGAGGTAGAAAAGTAGTTACAGAAGCCTTTATGTTCGGTGTTATCAAAGAGAAACCATGATACACCCTCTTTACCAGAAGGCAACTGAATATCTGTGCTGTACGAGTAGGTGCTACGAAAGAACGACTCAAGCGCAACGGCCTTATCATACATTGTTATCGCATGTGCGTCGTTGATAATTTGCTTGGTCTTCGCAAGAATACGAGGATCAAGACCTGTGGGTAAGCCCGTGTATGTCCTCACAATTGATGTATCAAAAACGTTCGGGTCCTGGGGTCCGTCGTACTCTGGCGGTGCTGCCTGCGGAGCATTTACAGGCATAGGCACCCTACGTAATGTCTGTACGTCTGCTGCTGATACCGTAGATACAATGGTATATTTTGTTCCTGCGCCAAAGTTTCCATTTTGCCTCACCCATGCAGTCACCGAGTAGTTCGCTTTGTTACGGATAACGTTGGCGGGCGCGTTGTATGACGTAATATCGGACGCGCCTGGAACGTAGGAATATTCCTCGTTAAGTGGACTGACAATGGTTATTTTCTGTGTGAGCGTACGGGTCATCGTGTATCCACCAGCAGGATATCCATCACCAGCTTTTATTGGTTGTGTATCGGTTGGACCATTCGTCCAAGTACTTCTATCTTTTAGATAGGTGTCATAGTTCAACGTCGCCAGATAGACTGGCTCGTTGGAAGTAGCCCCCTGTACAGTGAATGTAAGAACAGTGTCGTGATTAAGATTTGGATTACCGCCAAGTGCTAATGAGTCTCTAAAATTTCCATGATTGGAGGGATTGGAGCCACCATTAAGCGAGATAGCACGGTTCCATGTGTTCTCTACCTGTTGCCAGGGATTGCTACTAGAATTCCAAATCTGGGCCGCAACATCGTTTGTGTACGTACCGGGGAGCAACCAGGAGAAAATAAGGATACCAACAGAGATAAGTGCTCCCGCCTGCATGATGTCCCACCCGATATCGTCGGGATAACGCAAACCCTGTCGACGCCATCTGCGGACCGACTCATACAAGTTGAAACGCAAAA
>CAXTUE010000290.1:0-3411 GCA_964247355.1 uncultured Ktedonobacteraceae bacterium
GTTCACTACCAGCTTTCTATCGGCCGCGACAGCCGAAGCGCGTTCCAACAACGAAGCGCACTATTTCGCTCTTATTAATGCTCTCTTGCATCTTCTTTTTACTGGCAAGCGGAATTCTTGTCTACGTGTTGATAGGCACAAAGCCTACATCGTCCCCTCGTTTGCGGCTAACGGTCAATCCGGCGACTGTTCGTGCTAGCGATACATTTACGCTGAGCGGTAGCGGATTTACACCATCGACGCAAGTAAAATTTACTTATGATGATGGAAAGCCTCTTAACGATAGTATGCATCACCCGCTTACGGCAATTGTCGACCTTCATAACTCATTCTCCGTCGATGTCATAACGCCCACGAACTGGAGTGCGGGCGCACATACTATGTATGCTTTTGACAACGAGCAGCAGGCCAGTGCTAAGGCATCCCTTACCGTTGAGGCACCTTCAGAAGCGTCACCACTGTTACAACTGGCGACGACAAGCATTAATTTAGGCACGAATGCGGCGGGTACCACGTCCAGTAAACAAATAACGTTAAAAAATGGCGGTGGTGGTAAGCTGACGTGGCAGTCAAAGAGCGACGCGACATGGCTAACCATTGCCCCTGTCGGCAGCAATGGCTATACGTTTTCAGGTAGTACATTGGCGAGCATCACTGTGAACCGTAGCAATCTCGCGCCGAAGGCAACATACACGGGTCATATTGTGTTTTCGCAAAAAGATGGTAGCAATGCAAGCAAACTCACTGTAACAATGGGTGTCGATTCGACTCCTGCCGCACTGAACGTATCGCCCTCCTTGCTCACCTTCGCGGCGACGAACGCGCAAACGGTGCCTACGCAGTCGGTTACATTACAGAATAGTGGTGGTAAATCGGTTTCCTGGCATGCGACGGCAACCACTAACGACGGCGCGAACTGGTTGTACGCGAACACCACGAGTGCAACTATAGATGCAGCCCAAACTCAAACGTTGGCCATTGGCGTTCAAGCACAACTGCTTGCCGCTGGCTCATATCAAGGGGCGGTTGTGCTTACTACAGGAAGTGCAAGTGCAACCGTTACTGTCTCGCTCACTGTTCTTGCAGCCGGTAACATCCTTGTTACACCTACAACCCTCAATTTTACCGGCTCTACACAGCAAAGCGTGGCAAGTGAGCAACTCACACTGCAAAACACTGGTGGGCAAGCACAAACGTGGAGTACGAGTGTGGACTCAGGCAACTGGCTGAGCCTATCGCCGTCGAATGGCTCAGTTAATGCTGGCGCGCAGACGACAATCGGGGTCAATATCAATACGGCTGGACTTACAGCGAATAACTATCAGGGCAATATTACGTTCAACGTCGGCAACCAGATTTCAATTGTGCCCATCACTCTGACACTGACCACACCTCCTGTGGCTGCGATTTCTGTGCAGCAGACCGCGCTAAACTTTCAGACGACATTACACAACAATCCAGCAGGACAACCGCTCACAATTACAAATACAGGGAATGCAGTCTTACACTGGACCGCAAGCGAGAGCGGCAACGGATTCAGCTTCGCGCCACTTTCCTTGACCAGTGGCACACTGGAGCCGCAAGGTTCCCGTGTCATACAGGTAAATCCTTCTGTTGCTACACAGCCATCTGGAACTTTGAGAACGACAATTACTATCGCTGATAGCGATCCTGGCACACCTGTAGCAAGTCAGCAGATACAGGTGACAGTCAACATCCAAAGTCAGGCTGAAATAGCAACATCGCCTGTGAATTTCAGCGTTACCGCAGGCAATACAAGCCCAATGACACAAACCGTCACAATTCTCAATACTGGAAGTGCTCCTCTAAATTGGAGTGCGACTACACATACTGATGACGGTGGAACGTGGCTCTCAGTAAATACACTAAGTGGCACACTCGCCCCTGGAGCAAGGCAGAATATTATCGTGAGTTGTGATAGTACAGGCTTAACTAAGAAGACAACCTATCAAGGTTCGGTAACGATCAGTGATAGAGATACGGGTACAACAGTATCACCAGCAACGGTGTATCTCTCGTTCTTTACGTGATTCCTCGCCTTTCACGAAACCAGGACGCCAACAAGGGGAACGTCCCTACCATACACGAGACCTCATGTATGGTAGGGACGTTCCCCTTGCTGGCGTCCTGGTATTTTAAAACATGGAGGTGCTCTGTGATTGACGCTCTTTCGCTTCTGTGCTATATTCTGACAAGTAGTCATTATGCAATGCAATTATTTTTATGGAGGATACGTCGTGCCAACAATAACGTTTGTGCGTGAGAATAAACAGGTGCAGGTGCCAGAGGGCGATAGTGTACGCTATCCAGGTCTGGAGAACGATGTGTCTGTCTACTGCGGTTGGAAAAAGCTTGCTAACTGTCATGGCAATGGTCTGTGTGGCTTTGACCGCGTAGCCGTTTCACCCTCGGTAAACACTAATCCCCTCTCGTTTTCAGAGAAGTTCTGGTTGCGCGGTGACCTCAAGAAAAATCCTAATATGCGCCTCGCCTGTCAAGTACAGGTGCTCGGCGATGTCACCGTCGACACTCAATGCAAATAAGTATAGACAAAAAGCACTGCACACGGTCCGTAACCGTGTGCAGTGCTTTTTGTATGTCTTTAGTTTCTTACGACGAAGTAGAGTGTTTGTGCCAGTTGATCATTCCAATAAAGTTCAACCTTGCCCTCAGCTTGTGATGCGTAGACCATCGAAACCTCACCAGTCTGCGATTGATTGGCGGGCAACACCTGTCCTGGTACTGTGCTATATGGCAACTGCATATTGTTCATGTACCATTTGATGGTCACGACACCCTGCTGTGTTGGATGCACACTATACGTTAGATAAAATGGTTCGTTTGGCTTGAATATCTTATCTGTCTGCGCCGCGATGGTTGTACCCTTTATAAGATGCGATGTGGTTGTTGCTGATGAAATGACGCTATAGGCCGCAGGGTTCCCTATATCCACTCTATTAGGTGGGTCCGGTAGGGAAGGAGTTGTAGAGCGGAGATTAGGCGGGACGGGCTTGTTGCCTGTTAGCACACGACTCACCATATCAAGTTTGCCACTCGCTTTGGCATAATAGCCGAGTCCCCCGCACAACAGAAGCGAAACGATGATCACGCTTAGAAAACCACTAATAATACGATAACGTGGAATGATTGGTCGTGGCTTGGTATACATCGGAGGCACATACACGACGCCCTCTTCATGAGAGGGAGGTGCTATCATAATATCTTGTGCTGTGGGAGCAGGCATAACCTGCATGGCGTTTGGTTGTAGAGCCATCTGTAGAGCAGCATTTCCTTGATAGGGCATAGGGAGAAATGCATTTTCTGGTTGGGCTGGCATCGGTTGCTGAGGCGGCGACTGTTGAGGTCCCTGTGACCATTGTTGCACGGGCT
>CAXTUE010000290.1:3472-6514 GCA_964247355.1 uncultured Ktedonobacteraceae bacterium
TCTGATTGGAGAGTAAATTACCTCTACCCTGTGCTGGAATGTTCCAGTTTATGCTTTGTGACGTAGCCTGAATTGGAGATGGTGCTCCACAATTGGCACAAGGTTCAGCATTTTCCGCACGTAGCGTTTTACAATAAGCACAGATCATATTTTTAGGCCCTCAGAAGCTATTGAGCTACTCCAATGTACACTTTACACACTCTTACACTAGCATCGACTATGCAATGAAGCAAGAAATTCGTCTTTGTATAGTGCAAAATGGCTATATATTTCTTCTTTGCTATGCATAGATAAACGTATAGCATTATGAGTCTTCGTGTAACTCAAACCAGAGTGCTCTTATCTCTTCATGCTTTTCGTAAGAACAACCACCCCTCGCACATTCCAGCAACCGCACCAAGAAGCAAAAATAGAGCTTCGTGTCTTCCCGTCAGGGTAGGGGTTGCGGGTAGGAAGATGCCACTATTGAGTAACAGATAGGTGAAGAGGGCAAGAATGGCACCAACGAAAGGTCGAGTGAACCACGTGACGATCACAAAAACCGGTGGATCAAGCGGTTGCGAGGTACGCCCTAATGTAATAATGCTACTGACACAGCCACCGAGCAGGCCATAGACAAGGATGAGCCACGGCACATTGAGCAGTGTAAAATGTTCGTTGAGAACATCGTTCGCTATGCCTATACCTTGCATTACGGCGAATGTGAGGATGGCCAGCAGGAGACAGACGAGATAGAGCGAGAAGCCTACAAACCAACGCTGGGGATGCGCCTTAATTGGTATGCGCTGTACCTGATTAGTACGCACTTCCGAGTCTTTCGTGCGTACAGTTTTTTCTAGCTTTTCGACGGGTATTACGAGCGGCTCTGTTTGTTGCTCGGCTCTTTGAGTCACCGAAGATGAAGATACCTCTTGTGTGGAAGGCGTATCAGGTATAGCTATCATAGAGGCAAGTTGTGCCAATTTTTGAGTGTAGACTTCGGGCAACATTTGCTTTTTTGCAATGACGGTAAGACGACGAATGTAGGTATCCAGTGCGTCGTATCCGTGTGCAGAAGACAGTTGAAGCATGGCGGTATTCTGCCAACTGTAGGTAATGCAGGGAATTGTGCGATTACGGTACGTTTCTTGCACGAAGACATGCATGGCTTGTACAGTGTTAGGGGCATGTGCATGTACGATGTCTGCGAGTGCGGGTTCAGTGCCTTGCTCCTGCACAACATATTGCGGGACACGATAGAGCACCCCCCAGACTTCGGCATGAGGGCGAGCGTCAGGAACGAGCGTTACTGCGGTGCGTTCGCTCCCTCCCGCTATCTTGTAACTTCCTAAGTGCAGCCTGTAGCCTTTCAGTATGGCAGGGCCGTAGAGTAGCGCAAGGCCGTCAAGCCGTTCAGGTGTGTTCAGCAACGTGCTGTCCATTTCAAGCCCATACTCGAACAGCCAGGCAAACTCTTGTGTCTCAGATGTGGATGGTGTACTTTTGTCTGCTGTAAGTTGCTCGTCCGCTTCGCTAAACTCGTCTGGCTCTTCTGGCAGTGGAGGCGCGGATGGTGGCTTTGTGGGAAACGTTGAGAGCGTTGCATGTGTTTCATGCGGCTCTTGGGCAGATGGCTCTGCTGGTAACTGGCTCTGCGGTAGTGTTGTCAGAGTGCTATACATAAATGGACGTGGTGTGTTGTTGCGTACAATGGGAGTGCCAGGTAAAATCTCCCGTTCATTTGTCTTTTGAGCATCACTTTTCTGTGTATCCACGGTCTCCCTCTCCATACGTTTCCCCCTTATTTTTCCTATCTAACGAATGTGTATATAGGATACTGAAAATGTGGCATTTCACCAAATCAGTAGGACTGTATGCAACGCTTGACCTTGACAGCAATTGTTGGTATGCCATATCGTAATGAGAGAAAACGTAAAGGAGCAATTTACAATGCAGTATAGACATTTGGGTAGTGCTGGCGTACGAGTAAGCGCGATTAGCTTGGGAAGCTGGCTTACGTATAGCGACTCCGTAGAGGAGAAGACCGCGACTGAATGTATTCACGCGGCCTACAATCTCGGCGTCAATTTCTTCGATACAGCGAATGCGTATAATCGTGGCAAGACTGAGGGCGTTGTTGGGCGAGCGTTGCAAGAGTTTCCACGCGATTCGTATGTGCTGGCGACAAAGGTGTATTTCCCGATGGGCGATGGCCCTAATGATCGTGGTCTATCGAGAAAGCACATTATGGAGCAGTGCCACGCGAGTTTGCGCCGTTTGGGAACGGACTATATTGACCTGTACCAATGCCATCGCTACGACACCGAGACGCCACTTGAGGAGACGCTGCGCGCGCTCGATGATCTAGTCGCGCAGGGAAAGATTCTCTACGCGGGTGTCTCTGAATGGTCGGCGGCACAGATCGCTGATGCGGCAGGTATTGCACGTGAGCAACACCTGCACAAACTTGTCTCTAATCAGCCTGTGTACAATATGTTGACGCGCTATATCGAGCAAGAGGTTGTGCCATTATGTGAGCGTGAGGGCATCGGTCAGGTTGTCTTCTCGCCATTGGCGCAAGGTGTGCTTACGGGCAAGTATAAGCCGGGACAGCAGCCAGCGCAGGGCACACGCGCCGCCAATGAGCAGCAGAACATGTTTATGAAAAATCTTATGAGCGATAAGACGCTGACCGCCGTGCAGAACCTGCAAGAGCTTGCGCAACAACAAGGTCATACCCTATCGCAACTCGCGCTCGCGTGGATATTGCGCCAGCAGAATGTGAGTTCTGCGATCATCGGTGCCACGCAGGTGCAGCAAGTCGAAGAGAATGTCAAAGCTGCCGACATCACGCTCTCTGACGATGTGCTCAAGCAGATTGACAGCATCCTCGGTGATAGCGTGAGTTATGGCAGGGCGTAACATACAAGAGAATTGGTAGTCACCACAACCAGAGTGCCCACAAGGGGAACCGCCCCTCCCATATATGATACATCGTGTATGGGAGGGGCATTCCCCTTGCGGGTGCCCTGGTTTCTGTTGATCCTTTAAGTTAACGCCTAT
>CAXTUE010000291.1:0-6505 GCA_964247355.1 uncultured Ktedonobacteraceae bacterium
ATATAGTAGGGTAGTCCCCTTGTGGGCGTCCGTTCGATTTTTAAACTCTTGCGGGTGCCCTAGTATGATGTATTTCTGTAACTTTTGGTAGTAGAGCACCGTGGTAAGAAAAGAATACAAATTCTATAATCTCAACTATTACTATACACGAGGATATACATATGCCAAAACAGTTACAAGATAGTGTTGTCGTTATTACAGGTGCGTCGAGCGGTATTGGTCGTGCTACAGCACACGAGTTTGCGCGTAGAGGGGCAAACGTCGTTGTTGCAGCACGACGTGACTCTTTGTTACAAGATGTCGCGAACGAATGCAAGCAGCTAAGCGGACGTGAAGCATTAGCCGTAGCGACGGATATACAGGATGAGCAGTCGGTACAAAATCTGGCCCAGCAAGCGGTTGCAAAATTTGGACACATTGACGTATGGGTCAACAACGCAGGTGTGGGCGCCTTTGGACGCTTTGAAGAGACACCACCCAAAATCTTCCGCGATGTGCTGGAAACAAATTTCTTTGGGACCGTGTATGGAGCAAGAGCGGTTCTGCCTTACTTCCGCAAACAACAGGAAGGCACACTTATCAATGTTTCTTCTCTACTTGGAAGTATCGGTGGCGCGTATTATACTGCCTACACTGCTTCAAAGTTCGCGGTACGCGCATTTGGCGAAGGCTTGCGAGAAGAGGTCGAAGTACTTGACGGGGCAAAGAATATTCACGTGTGCACGGTAATGCCTGCCACCATCGACACTCCCTTCTTTCATCATGCGGCGAACTACACAGGACGGGCAGTCAAGGCTATGCCTCCTGTATATCCTGCTGAGCAGGTAGCAATGACCATAGTAAGGTTGTCTCAAAAGCCAAAGCGAGAGACATATGTTGGCAATATGGGACGGATGATTGGCTTTATGCATAACGTTGCTCCTGGGCTTGCGGAGAGCATGATGGCAAAGCAGATTGATACTGCTCACTTCAAGCCCGAATCAGCACCAGCAACTGATGGTACGGTGGAAAAACCAATGTCAACCGGCACAGATGTGAGCGATGGCTGGCAGGGTGGTCCTCAGTCAATTGCACGTACGCTTGCGACAATTGGTGTAGCGACAGGTGGAGCTGCTCTGCTCACATGGGCATGGTTACGAAACAGAAACGATCACTAGTATAGTCAAAGACAACAAAAAGGGCGAGTTTCGCGAAACTCGCCCTTTTTGTTGTCTCTCAGAGTATTTACTTCAGGTCGATCTTTTCATCGGTCTGCCCCTGATGGGGCTTACCAGAGACGATAGATGAAGTGAGTGCCGCGATGCGTCCAACAATACCTGATGGACCTTCCCAGTATTCGGCATCTGTTACATTGATTTTGATTAAGGATACATTTGGATCATCTGGACCATTGGGAAACCATGCCTTCAAAATGGGCTGCCACAGGTCTTTCACCTTTTGACGATCTTGTACCAGTTCTGCATTACCATACGCCGATACATAGCGGTTATCGCTTGTTGAAACGAAGCTTACACTCGCTTTTGCATGTTTTTGTATTTCGTTGACTTTAGTGGCATTTGTATCGGTAAAGAACCATAAGTTGCCCTCAGCATCGGCCTCCTGCGTCGCCATAGGGCGATTATGTGGAGTACCATCTTCAGCAACAGTTGTCAACGTTGCGATTACAATACCCTTCACCTTCTCGTTAAATGTCTTTATATTATCGTTAAAGCCGCTCATTTCGTAATTCCTCTCGTGTACCATTCGTCTTTTTCATGAAAAGACGTATCAATTTTCTCAAGCCGTACACTATCCACGAATAAGTCAAAGAGGACGTAACAGCTTTTTCGGGTACATTGCAACACTTTGGTACATGTTGAGAAATGCCTCTGTGCTATAATATGGCAATATCGTCTATAGAGAATAAAGAGGTTCCTCGCTATGTTCTCCCAAGAGCCTGTCCTCGGCACACGTGGTATGGTTGCCTGTGCTCACTATCTCGCCACACAAGCAGGAGTGCGTATACTCACTCAGGGCGGAAACGCGATTGACGCCGCGATTGCGGCCAACGCAGTGATGACGGTTGTCTATCCGTCGACCTGCTCGGCGGGTGGCGACATTTTTCTGTTGATCTGGGATGCGAAAACTCAGAAGGTGCATGCACTCAATGGGAGTGGTCGCGCTCCGCAAGGCATGACGCCCAAATATTTTTCCTCGCATGGCATGAAGATGATTCCCGAACGCGGTCCCCTGTCAATCAATGTACCAGGAGCCGTTGATGGCTGGTTCGAGGCACTTGAGCGTTTTGGTACGTTGCCCGCCGAAGTCATATTCGCACCTGCGATTGAGCTTGCCGAAGGAGGTATGCCAATCACGCAGAAGCTTGCAGGATGGCTAGAGGCGGCGGCAGAAGGCGTACTTGGACCGTGGAGTAGCAGCGCGGAGACGTATCTTCTAGGCGGGAAAGCTCCACAGGCTGGAACAGTTTTACGACAGTCTAATCTCGCACAAACATACAAACTGCTAGCAAAAGAGGGACGCGAGTCATTCTATAAGGGAGATTTGGCACGGACGATTACTGAATATGTTCAGCAATGCGGCGGTGTGTTGAGCAAAGAAGACATGGCTAGACATACCTCCAATTGGGTTGAGCCGATTTCAACAAACTACCGTGGTTATGAGGTTTACGAATTTCCACCTAATACACAGGGTATTGCGGCACTTGAGATGCTGAACATACTCGAAGGATACGATATCGCACAGCTTGGTTATCAAACGCCAGAGTACTTGCATATTCTGCTTGAAGCAAAAAAATTAGCGTTTGCCGATAGAGACCGTTATGTCTCTGACCCGGATTTTGTCGATGTGCCAGTCGAGCGACTATTGAGCAAGGCATACGCAGAGCAGCAACGGGAACGTATAGACCTGAAAAAAGCGGCAATGCAGGGAGGTACCGGACTTGAAAAAGATGGCGATACGATGTATCTTTGTACAGCAGATAAGACAGGCAATGTTGTTTCATTGATTCAAAGCCTCTACAATGGTTTTGGAAGCGGTGTTGTTGGTGGTACTACGGGTGTCATGCTGCATAATCGCGGCTCGTACTTTTCGCTTGACCCGCGCCACGTAAACTATTTGCAGCCGGGGAAGCGTACGATGCATACGCTGACGCCGGCAATGGTTCTACGAAACAATACGCCACACATGGCGATAGGCACAATGGGTGGCGATGCGCAACCACAGGTGCATGTACAATTGTTGACCGCGATACTCGACTTCGGGCTAAATGTACAGCAAGCCATCTCTGCTCCCCGCTGGCGCAGTGGACGTTTCCAAATAGAACAAGCGGGAAAAGAAATAGAATTAGGAGGCCAAAGCGGTGTTGACGAGTATCTTGAACCCGGCATACGTGAGCATGTTGTGCTTGAAGAAGGTTTTCCCGCTCACACGTTTGAGCAACTTACCGCTCTTGGTCATTCCATAACTCAGAATACATCCTGGGATCACGGTATGGGCCATGCACAGGCCATTCGCATACATCCCCACACACATGTTTTTGAGGGTGCCGCCGACCCACGCTGCGATGGACTCGCATTAGGTTGGTAAAGATATAGTTGAGGAGGAGATATATAGTATATGACCACTCATTCATTTCGACACAGTATTCCAGAGGACATACTTGCGCTTTCGCATGAACGCGATCTGCTGCGCCGTCGTGGGCAGTATGACCGCGCTGATATACTAAAAGAGCAAATCGAGTCGGCTGGCTATGCGATTAAAGATAATCCACACGGCGCACATTTGATCATTCTCCCAAGCGTCGAAGTTGATGGGCAAATCTACCGCATGGCTCGACAGTTGCCATCATTGCTGGATGAGCCTGATCGCTGCACATTTTCGGTCAATATTCTCTCGCGCAATAACTATGAGCAGACGGTGCGCTGTGTTGAAAGCGTTTTGCGGTTTGCAGGTACGACAGATATCGAGATTGTGCTGATAGATAACGCATCGCAGGATGGCATCGACTTGTGGGCCGAGGCGCATAGATATGAGGAACCGCGACTGCGTGCGCTGCGTATCTCGCGTACGATGGGCGAGGCTGAGGCGCGCAATGTCGGTCTCAAGCAGAGTCGAGGCCGCTACATTCTACTGCTGGACACGAGCATTGAGCTTACGGGCGATATCTTCACACCGCTTATGCAGACGTTAGAGGATGGTAGCGTTGGCGTCACAGGTCTACATGGATTGCGAACCGATGACTTGCGCAACTTCGAGGAGAGCCAGGAGACCGAGGTCGATGTGATCGACACACTCTGCATGGCATTCCGACGCGTTCTGCTGAAAGAGGCAGGATTGTTTGACGAACGCTACAGATTTCCGTATTATATGGATGTCGATTTCAACTTCACTATACGCGATCTGGGAACCACGCTTGTCGTTACACCCGATCTACCAGTCATTCGTCATGCCAGCCTACCTGATGCTAAGTTGTCGGATGCTGAACGCACACGTCTGCACAAACGAAACTTCTACCGCTTTAGAGAGAAGTGGGGTGAGCGCGAAGACCTGCTTCCCGCAGAAGATGACGATGACGACGAAGAGTAACCTCGGAAAGGTAGTTTCATCCTTGCAAACATTACAGAAGAGACAAGAAATCTCACAAGAATATACCTGGAACCTTGAAAGCATTTTCGCGAACGACGCTGCATGGGAGCAAGATTTTCAAGCACTACAACAGAGTTTGCCAGAACTGGAAAACTTACAAGGGACACTGGGACAGAGTGGTCAGGCGTTGCTTGGTGTGCTGCAGAAGCGCGACGCGATGGCAATGCAGATCGAAAAGGTGTATGTATATACGTCAATGCGTCGAGACGAAGATACGACGAATGGCAAGTATCAGGCAATGGCGGACCGCGCAATGCAGTTAGTGGTACATGCCACGACCGCGATCTCGTTTATTGAGCCTGAAATTCTAGCATTGCCGCAGGAGACACTGAATCGCTTCGTACAGGAAACGCCTGGACTGGCACTGTACAAACAACAACTCGACGACCTGAACCGCAAACGTGGGCATGTACGTTCGGCAGAGATTGAGGCGGTGCTTGCCGCAACGGGCGAGGTAGCGGATGCGCCCGACTCCATCTTCTCAATGATCGACAACGCAGACCTGAAGTTGCCAATGATTACGAACGAAGAGGGTAAAGAGATTGAACTTACCAAAGGTAACTATCTGACCTTCATTCGTAGCGCAAACCGTGATGTGCGTAAAAGCGCATTTGAAGGCATTCATGGAACCTTTCTCAAACAGCGCAACACGTTAGCAGCAACATTGTCCGCGCAGGTCAAGACCGACCTCTTCTATACACGGCAACGTAACTATGCAACATGTCGTGAGCGCGCCTTGGCGGGAAACAACATTCCTGTAAGCGTCTATGACAATCTTGTCGAGACCGTCCATGAGCATATTCCCTTGCTTAACCGCTATTTGAAATTGCGGAAGCGCATTCTCAAGCTCGACGAGATGCATATGTACGACCTTTACGTGCCAATTGTCGAAGAGACAACCGATGAAATGACGTATGAGCAAGCGCGCGAGTCGGTGATAGCGGCACTGGCTCCACTTGGGAAAAATTATATCGACACGTTGAAGAAAGGCTTCTCACAACGTTGGATTGACGTGTTTGAGACGCCAGGAAAGCGCGGCGGTGCCTATAGTGGTGGCGCTTATGCCACGCAGCCGTTCATATTGCTCAACTTCCAGAACAAGCGCGACAGCATGTACACGCTCGCGCACGAGCTTGGACACTCGATGCACTCCTACTTCACGCGTACAAATCAGCCCTATCAGTACGGCGACTACACCATCTTTGTCGCAGAAGTGGCATCGACGCTGAATGAAGAACTGCTCACCAACTACCTGCTGAACAACACAACGGATAAAGCTACTCGTATCGCGTTGCTCAATTCGTCGCTAGAGGATTTTCGCGGCACACTGTTCCGTCAAACGATGTTCGCCGAGTATGAGCAGTTGATACATTCCATGGCAGAAGGGGGCGAGTCACTCACGGCGGATGCACTCAGCGAGCGATATAAGGCATTGAATGCAACTTACTATGGTGCCGAAACCGTTATTGATGATCTGATTGGTATAGAGTGGGGACGCATTCCGCATTTCTACTACAATTTCTATGTGTACCAGTACGCAACTGGTATCTCAGCATCTTCGGCACTGGCACAACAGATATTGCAAGAGGGACAGCCCGCCGTTGAACGCTATCTGAAGTTTCTCAGCTCTGGCTCCTCTGACTACAGTATCGAACTACTTAAGAAGGCCGGTGTCGATATGGCTTCACCGGAGCCAGTACGTCAAGCATTTCAACTTTTCGAGTCACGCCTGACTCAAATGGAGCAGTTGTTAGGATAACAGCAAAAGAGGTAGTCACCAAAACCAGGGTGCCCACAAGGGGAATCGCCCCCCCCATACACGATGCATCGTGTATGGGAGGGGCGATTCCCCTTGCGGGCG
>CAXTUE010000292.1:0-989 GCA_964247355.1 uncultured Ktedonobacteraceae bacterium
TCCCTCATTTCTCTTGATATTTCAACCCCTTTCTGGCAATTAGTTGGAGTAGGTGCATTCATCACGTCCGTTTCGCGGTGTGAAAGGTCGAGGCGGACGTGATGAATGCGGTCCCTACGTGTTTCTAAATCGCGTAGAATTTTATAATGTTCTGCGTCTGACAATCGCCCATGCGATTGGTAGGAGGGCGGCGGCGATTACGAGCTTGAGCAGGTCGCCAGGAATGAACGGGACTAGACCAAATGCGAGTGCTTTGGCGAAACTGATGTGCAAGGCAATAGCAAGCCAGGACACGCCGATTGCATAGATGATGAGTGTGCCGGGGAGCATAGCAAAAGCCGAGGTAAGGATACGGCGGTCAAGTCCACGCTCACAGAGCAGACCAACGACAAAGGCCGCGATAGGAAATGCCCACAGGTAGCCTCCTGTATAGCCAAGTAGCGTGACAAGTCCGCTTGTGCCGCCAGAGAAAATGGGGAGGCCAAGAGCACCTTCCGCAAGATACGCAAGCATTGCGAGAGCACCACGTTTGCTACCAAGTGCCGCGCCTGTGAGTAAGACCGCGAGTGTTTGAAGTGTTATAGGTACTGGTGTGAAGGGAAGATGAAACGATATTTGCGCACACAGGGCGAGAAATAAGCTGAAGCCCAGAATAAACAAGCCATCTCGTACTAAGAGGTTGCGGCGAGATGTGCGGCTTGCAGGGATAAGATAGTCCGCGAGCGTTGTGCCGGAAGCAATGGCCATGAAAAGCTACTCCTTTGTCTGCTAGGTACATGGATGTAATCGAACAGGGTGTTATCGAACGGGGTGTGATAAATCAGACCCGTACGTGCCATCATTATACAAACATTGCAGCATTGGCCGATAGGGATACTGATGTCCGTAGGGGTGTGTCAAAACATAACTGCTATCATAACCAGGGCACCCGCAAGGGGAACGTCCCCGCCCAAAAAACCCGGGTATTGGGGGGGCGGTTGCCGTGGGTT
>CAXTUE010000292.1:999-3540 GCA_964247355.1 uncultured Ktedonobacteraceae bacterium
CTGTAGGGACCGCATTCATCATGTCCGTCTTGGCATTCTAATTGCCAAGATGGACGTGATGAATGCGGTCCCTACAGGCGTTTGATGTATCTCTCAAAAAACCTACTGTTGAAAGCGTTTCCCTTGCGGGCACCCTGGTTATGAACCGAACACGATATGACTATGTACTAATACACCTTTGCTATCGTACAACAGGGCGCGCACGGGCGGGAATATGTCCTCCCTATCGGTCACGAAGAGCACATAGCCATTGTCTACAGTGTCATCGAAGATGATGCCATCGACGGAGAGAATATCGACACGTGCGATGTCCGCGCCATTCGCGTTGACGCGTCCACCGGCGGAGAAACCGCCTTCAGCCCAGCCACCGGCGAGGGAAACATGTGGTTGGCTATCAACATTCTTCTGGCTCACGGAGCCACCGCTTTTAAATACCCAGTTGTGCTGTCCCTCCTGTACCACGAAGCACACAAATTCCCATCTATGACTCTGCACGTCCTCAAACGTCACCAGTGAGGCATAGTGAAGCGGCAGCGTGCGCTCTTTGAGAATGTGGATAGTCGAGGCAATCGCTCCCATGCCACCGCTTGTGCGCACACTGCCCGTGCGTGGCCCATGTGTACCAACGATGGCAAGGGCATCATCTGCTGTACTCAAAGGTTCGCTCAACATGTCGATAACGGTTTGTCGTTGGTTGTGTGCCACGCGGTCCTCTCCTCTTTACGAGATGGTGCAAATGTAGGGACCGATTTATCACGTCCTTGTTAGCAATACACACTGTCAAAGGATTGTCAAAACGTATATATTCACCCCGACCTTTTGTGAATGGGCAAAGGACGTGATAAATCGGTCCCTACACCAGATTCTCAATCATAACAGGTTCGACCTTATCAGCGAGTTCAAACCCAAGTACGCGCGAGTAGAAGTACAGTTCGGCTTCGAGGGCGCGTTTGATGTTTTCGGCGCGCCGGAAGCCATGACCCTCGCCCTCAAAGAGCAGATAGGCGACGGGAACTTTTTTTACTCGGAGAGCCTCGACCATGCGCTCGGCCTGATTGGGCGTCACAACCTTGTCCTCTGAACCCTGAAAGAAGATGACGGGGACCGAAAGTTGATCGGTGTAGAAGAGTGGTGAACGCTCATGATAGAGTTGCTTCCCCTCTGGATAGGGAGCAATCAGCGTACTATCGTAGCGCGACTCGAACTTGTGTCCATCAGCTAAGAGCGACTCGATATCGCCAATGCCGTAGTGACTGCCACCTGCTTTGAAGGTATCTCGGAAAGTCAACGCGCAGAGCGTCGTGTAGCCGCCCGCACTACCGCCTGTAATTGCAAGGCGGTTGCCATCGACATCGCCGCGCTTTACTAGATATTTCGCGCCGTTAATGCAGTCATCGACATCGACAATGCCCCATTGTCCATTGAGACGTTCACGATATGCCCGCCCATAGCCTGTGCTACCGCCATAGTTTACGTCGAGTACCGCAAAGCCGCGACTCGTCCAGAATTGTATTTCGAGATTGAGCTTACTTGTCGTGGCGCTTGTTGGACCGCCATGACTCATAACAAGCAACGGCGGCAGTTCGTCGGAGGGCGCGACATAATCAGGGTTGCGCGGCGGATAGAAGAATGCATGCGCTGTTTTCTCGTGTTCAGTTGGAAATTCAAGCGCGTGTGGCATTGAGAAATACGCGCTGTCGAGCGCGACAGAACTTGAGCTACGCAGTATCTTCGTTTCTGATGTAGCCAGGTCAAGTTGTACGATGGACTCAGCTATATCCGGCGCGGCACCTCTGAAGACTACACGCTCCGGTGAGACCAGCACATCGCGCACGTAGGTATAGGGCAGACGAAATGTGTTCAGGTTTCCGGTTGTCGTATCGAGACTCGCCAGATGCTCGTTGCCGTGCTGTCCGTAGCGACAAATAATGTGTTCGGGTGACACGAAGCCATAGCTCGACATGCCGAAAACCCATTGCGGCATGCCGAATTCCGCGTCCTTCTCATAGAGAGGGGAATAGACTCCATCCTGCAAACGATAGAGATTCCACCAACCACTATGGTCCGAGACGAAGTGTAGAATGCCATCCGGTGACCATGCTGGTTGAAAGATGGATTCATGTGGCCCACCCGCGACACGTCGACCCGTGACAATTTGCCCATCAACAATATCGCCGACCCATAGTTCTGTCCCATCCCACGGCATGTTTGGATGCTTCCAGGTCAGCCACGCCAGTTGCGCCTCATCGGGGCTGAGGCGCGGCGTGGAGTAGAAATCATGACGGCCTCACGAGTCGTATCGGTATGGTCCTCGCAGACACAGATCAAGCGATTGCGACGCTGGTCAACGGTGTAATCAGCATAACGCCTCTTAGACTCTCGTGTGATTGGTTCAGGAGCGTTACCATGAGTTAAGCGATAGATGCGCTGGTCGGCAAAGTTTGAGAAATAGATTGTGCCATTGTTTACAGCATAGTCGCCACCGCCATACTCGTGTACCCTCGTACGAACATTAAACGGTTGCGGCGTGAGGTCTGTAAT
>CAXTUE010000292.1:3595-6463 GCA_964247355.1 uncultured Ktedonobacteraceae bacterium
TCGGTTGCACGACCCTCAAGCCAGTAGGTATCGTCACCCTCAATCGCGGCCATACCGAGCCGAATCGATGCCGACGTAATCAGGTCGGGCGTAATCAGTGATTTCCAGGAGCCATACGGTGCAATATGTGGAGTTGTCATGTAGACTATTTCCCTTCATAGATTGCGAGTATGTATGCCCATTGCGCGAATGCACAATGGGCATACATACTCGCAATCTTCTTATCTAATCATCATGTTCGCAGCCTGTTGCGCCAGGTCAATCAACCAGAAAGGCAATATAGTACCCATCGCAAGCGTTCCGATAGCGGCGAGAGCGATACCGCTCCAGGTTATCCAGCTTAATCCGTTTGTCGCCTCTTGTTCGGTTGCTGCGTCGACAACGGGAGACACGGTGCGCGGCAAACCGGCAGTTGGCGTCTTGACCGCGACAGCCGTGGCCGAAGAAGATGTTGCAAGCCTTCCAGTTGAACTCGCGCTACCAGCCTTCGCGGGAACTGTACGCGGCGTGGCGGGAACGCGAGGAGTCGCTGGAACGGAAGCTAGAGCAGGAGTGTTCCCCAGACCAAGCACCTGAGCCAATGCGTTATCACCCTCCATGAACATGGCCGCGATGATGCGCAGGTAGTAGTACATACCAAGAATGCTGGCAAGCACACCGATGATAAGCAATTCGGGATGGCCGCTATTGAGAGCCGCATAGAACAGGTAGTATTTACCGGCAAAACCAGCCATCGGCGGGAAACCAGCTAAAGCAAGTAGGAAAAACGCTAACAGACCTGCCATAACAGGGCGTCGATACGAGGGGGCGCGTAGGTCCTGTATATCGTTACCTGAATTGTCGGCACGTTCCAGGAGCGAGGCGATACCGAAGGCACCCATATTCAAGAAGGTGTAGCAGAACAGGTAGAAAAGGATTGATGAGAGCGCGGTCGTGCGAGCATTGGGAAAGTTCGCGCCAACAACGGTCGCGGAGGACGCTACAATGCTAATCAAGAGATAGCCAGCATGAGCAATACCGGAGTAGGCGAGCAGACGCTTGAGGTTGCTCTGCACCAACGCCAGCACGTTGCCACCGACAATAGTTAGAATGGTGATCGTCTCGATAATCGGCAACCAGTCGTTATGCACATTGTAGAGCACAACGCCGAAGACGCGGGCAAAGGCGATAATGGCCGCCGCCTTCGTCGCAATCGACATAAACGCGGTTACGGGAGCGGGCGCGCCTTCATAGACATCGGGCGTCCATGCCTGAAAGGGAACCGCAGAGACTTTGAAAGCAAAGCCTACTGCTAATAAGCCCATGCCGATCAGCAACATCGCATGTGTTGGAAATGTTGAGCTTGCTGAGCTAGCAAGTATATTTCCATTCAGAAAACTCTGGATACCCGCAAATGATGTATTGCCAGTCGCGCCATACGTTAGAGCGATACCGTAGAGCAAAAAGGCCGACGCAAATGAACTGAGCAGGAAGTATTTCATGCCTGATTCTTGCGAACTTTTGCGTCGGGCAACGAAGCCACACAGGATGTACAGGGAGAGCGACAGCATCTCGATACCGATAAAGACGACCAGGAAGCTTGCCGCCGCCGTGAGCAGCATCATACCAATCGTTGCCAGCATCAAGAGCGCATAGTACTCGCCTTGATGCACAAGATTAAGGCGTTTGAGATATGCAGGTGAGAACAGTACACCCAGCAGACTTGCACTCAATACAATGAGATAGCCGTAGAGCGAACCCCAATCGGCACTAATCATATTGTTAAATGCATAGCGCGGCACCGAGATATTCGGGTCAAGGCCACTCGCTGGTATGGGTCCGGCTACAAAGAGAATGATTGTGCCGACGAACGCACCCAGGATACCGATAATACTAATCAATGGCAGGGCCGTGAAATTCGACGAACCGCTATGCCTGTCTTTGGGGCTGCTTCCCGTCTGTGGCAAGAACAGGTCCACCATCATTATGAGAAGCGCGATACCTGCGAGGACCAGTTCGGGCGCGATGCGCGCCCAATCCAGACCAGTGACTGAATAGGTAAATGTCATGATGAACCTCTATCTGACAAACGCATTGCCGAGATTTTGCAGCGTGCTCAGCACTGACGGCTCCAAAATCACGGTCAAGGGCAAGGGTTGCAGGCCAATGTAAAAAATGAGTAGTAACAGTGGCGAAAGCAGCGCAAACTCGCGCAGATTGATGTCGCCGAAGGCACCTTTGCGCTTTACCGTTACCGCCTCTGCGTTGCGTGTTCCCTGCATCACCCCTTGAAAGAAGCGGACGAGGTACCATGCAGCAGGCACAACAACAAGTGTGCCGAGCGTGCCAAAGGCTATGTTGTTACGGAACGCACCGAGAAACGCGAGAAACTCGCCCGCGAAACTGTTGAGTCCGGGCAGGCCAAGCGATGATAGTATCGCGATAAACATGACGGTCGCCAGTATAGGAACACGTACCGCCATGCCGCCAAAGTCGCTGATACGGCGGGTGCCAGCGCGTTGCTCGATAAAGCGCAGACCAAAGAAGAGATCGCTGATGCCCGCGAAAAATTGGCAATAGCCGTACAATCGGCACCGAATGTGCGGGCGACGCAGATGGCTTGGGGACACGCCAATATCCGCGCCGAAAATTGGAAAGAGGCACGAGATGCATTCGTCGCGGTAACGAAAATGGACGCGCTCAATCCCGATCCCCACTTTCAACTGATTCGTATTTACAAACAGTTGGGGGATACAACCGCCGCCAGCCGCGAAGAAAAACTGCATGAAAAACTGCGAACCTATCAGACCGAGCGTCTCCGCTTGGCAAGCGAAGTGTGGCAGCATCCGACCGACAAAACACGCCGCTTGCAGTTCGCACGTTTCTTGG
>CAXTUE010000293.1:0-6428 GCA_964247355.1 uncultured Ktedonobacteraceae bacterium
GTATAGATATAATAAATCAACTTGTCAGACTAGTTCAGCTTCTCACTAAGCACGCATATTCCATGAAAACAATAGGTTATGCTAGATAGCATTTACCCGATCTACTCGCCACGTAGTTTACTGTACACAACCATATCATGCCAACTACCAGTACGCCACTGAGCTTGTCGTAACACACCTTCGCGGGTAAAACCTGCTTTCTCTAAGGCTCTTTGTTCGGCGATATTTTCTTTATCTGTGGTCGCTTCAACACGCATGATAGGATAGGTCGAGAAGAGATAGCTCGCTAAAAGCTTTTGGGCCTCAACTCCATAGCCTTTGCCGCGATGGTCAGCAGCAATGCTAATACCGATGTTGTACACGTTGCTGCCCTCATTGGGTCCATACCGTGTTTGATGATATGAAACGTTCCCAACGACTGTATCAAGTTGGATGACTATCAGGAATTCACCACTTTGCGAACTCAGCAATCCGTTTTCGGCAAAGCCCTTCTCTATAGCGTGTGCGTGTCGAAGACCAAATGTATTGTATTCGCTATTAAAATCAGGATCATTCATCCATGTAGTGAGAAGAACGAGATCGTCGGCAGTTACTATTCTCAAACGTACTCTTTCACCTTGTATCATTTGTTTCCTCCTCGAAAATATTTTGAGACGTTTTCATTTGAACATTTCTACGCTACAAGCGATTTAAGGCTTCCTTGGCGAAAAGGCTTATTATTGAAAAGAATAATACATCATTATCAAACAGAATGCAGAACAAACTGTGATAGAGAGACTATCACAGTTTCTAACAAATCTCTTACACTTCTCATACGTTGCTCTAACACAAAAGCGTTTATACTATCACCAGTAAAACAAATACACATGAGCGAGGTTCAAGGGAACCCGCTCAAGAAACTTCTTTTAAGTAGTGAAAAGGAGATACAAACAATGGCAAACGTGACACGCTACAACCCATTCAATGAAGCTGTTTCTCTACGTGAAGCGATGGACCGCCTCTTTGCGGATAGTTTCATCACACCGAGCATGAGTAACTTCGCTGGTAGTCGCGGGACTGGTGCGAACCTATTCGAGACACAAGAGGGTTTCATTCTGCAAATTCCGATGCCCGGCGTCAAGCCAGAGGATGTTGAAATTACGGCTCAGCAGGACACGTTGAGTTTGAAGTGGACAAACAACGTGCAAGTTCCAGAGGGTGCTACTGCACTCTGGCACGGTTTCCAGTCCGGTCAGTTCCAGCAGTCCTTTACGCTTCCTTCTCCAATCAATTCGGAGAGTGCCGAGGCTCATTACACTGACGGTATTCTGACACTCAACCTGCCGAAGGCCGAGCATGCGAAGGCTCGCACGGTCAAGGTGAATACTACGAAGTAGTAACCAAAGTATACATCGTCCAATACAAAACCAGCATGGTCATGATGACCATGCTGGTTTTGTATTGGACGATGTATACATAGTGTCAGAAAAAGAGATACAATGTAGGCAATAATAGGTTTTTACTATCTGTGGGAGCAGTCTTTTATGGCATATGAGTTTCTTGAACAGCTACGTGAGCGGCCTTTGCTATGTGATGGCGCGATGGGTACGTTGCTGTATGCGCGCGGCGTGACATATGAGCAGTGTTTTGATGAGCTAAACCTGACGCGACCAGAGCTTATTCAGGGTGTGCATCGCGAATATATTACGGCGGGTGCGCAGGTTATTGAGACGAATACGTTTGGCGCGAATCGCGTCAAGCTTGAAGGGCACAATCTTGGCAACAAGGTGCGCGATATCAATTATCGAGCGGCGAAGATCGCGGCAGAGGCGCGTGATGTAGCGGGACGCCAGATATTTATTGCCGGTGCGGTTGGTCCAACGGGTCGCCCTTTACAAGCACCGGACGAACATCGTTTGAGCGAACTACGTGCTATTTTTCGGGAGCAAATTGGAGCGTTGCAAGAGGGCGGTATTGATATCGTCATGCTAGAAACGTTCACTAACCTGGCGGAGTTGCGGCAAGCGGTGTTGGCGGCACAGGAGTTGGGTGGGCTTTCTATTGTGGCACAGATGAGCTTTTATGAGGATGGGCACACACTCTCTGGTCAATCACCGGCACGTGTAGCGGCGGTACTTGGCGACCTTGGCGTCAACGTAATTGGAGCAAATTGTAGTGTAGGACCGGCTGGTACGCTTGATGTGTTGGAAGAGATGATTGCATCAGCGCAACAGTCGTTCGATACGAGCAATATCTTCTTCTCAGCCCAGCCGAACGCAGGTTTACCAGCGCGCATTGACAACCGCTTCTTTTATGTATCGACGCCTGACTATTTCGCGGATTATGCGCTTCACTTTAATAAAGCTGGTGTACGGCTGATCGGTGGTTGCTGCGGCACGACGCCGCGCCACGTTGCGGCGATGCGCAAGGCGTTAGATGACTGCTATGGTTGTCCTCCACCAGAGGAGCGACAGGCAACGCAACAAGCACGGGCAACGATTACAACAAAAAGTACGACGCCAATTGCGGAACTCATAGAGGCGGAGATGCTCTTGCCACAACAAGGCACACTCACGCCTCTGCAGAGAAAACTGGCGGAGAGAGATTTTGTGGTCAGCGTCGAGCTGGACCCCCCAAAGGGCCTCAACCCGGCAAAGATACTTGAGGGTGCAGCGTTATTGCAAAAAGCGGGTGTTGACTGTATCAATATCGCCGATAGTCCTATGGCACGTGTGCGCATGGGGTGCATGGCAATGGCGCGCTTGATACAGGATCATTTCGGCATCGAGACGATTATTCATTTGACGACGCGCGACCGCAATTTGATGGCGTTACAGTCGGAGTTGCTGGGCGCACATGCGTTGGGTATACGTAACATACTCGCACTGACTGGCGATCCAGTGCGCGTCGGCGATTATCCAAATACAACGGGCGTGTGGGACGTGGATTCATCTGGCTTGATTCAAATTCTACATGGTATGAACGAGGGTCATGATGCAGCAGGTTCATCCATTGGCGCACAGGCATCATTTCACATTGGGTGTGCTTTGAACCTTAATATGACGGACGAGGAAACGGAGCACGAGATCGAGAAGTACCGGCGCAAACTCGCGGCTGGCGCGCACTACATTATGACTCAGCCAATCTATGAGATTGCGCCGTTGGAGCGTTTTCTGCGTCGTGTCGGGCCACCTCCCATTCCTATATTGCTGGGAAGCATTCCACTGCATAGCTCACGACATGCGGAATTCCTGCATAACGAGGTACCTGGTATTACCATTCCTGAGAATGTTCGTAAACGAATGCGTGAAGCTGGCGATGCTGGTCATGCAGTTGGTCTGCAACTTGCACAGGAGTTGTTACAGGAAGCGCGTGGCATGATACAGGGTGTATACCTAACACCTTCCTATGGACGATATGATGTTGTAAGCGAACTGACGCAGATGCTGAAGGCGAAGACAGCCGTTTCATAACTCGTGTGGAAAGGAAATGGCTGATGACCACTTTCGGACATCAGCCGCTCAAAGTTTGTATTTACGCGATACTAAAAAGCTGGCAACTTCAGTGGCGTTCCTGTCAGCTCTGCGTAGGCGTTTCGGATTTCAAAAGGAATCCACAGGTCGTTCCCCCAATCTTGGTACCGCTCTTTGATGATCTTGGCAGCTTCCTGGTCAATGAGATCAAGCGTCTGGCCCCCCTTGATACGCCGGTTCACTTCCTCGCGAACAAAGATCAGGAGGTCTTGAAACTCCTGCACCAGTTCGACTTTTCCTAGCTCCCCATGCCCTGGAACCACTGTTACCGGAGAAAGGTGCATCATAGACGCGAGTTCCTCGATCCAACCATTGAGACTCGCATCCTGATCAAAAAGAATGGGGAATGAGTGGTTCTCAACAAGGTCACCCGTGAAAAGCACCTGCTCGTGCGGGAGAAAAACGATCTGGTCCCCACGGGTATGACCACCCGTCAGTTCGTGTAGCACCACCTGCTTACCACCCAAGTCGATGGTTTTTTTCCCTTGATAGGTTTCATCTGGCATCACCAATTCCACCCCTTCGAGTGCCTTGTGGACATCGGGACCAAAACCACGAAAGATGTTCAGGAAGGTGGCTCCTTTTTCCCGCAGTTCGTCTACCTGAGTTGTATTAGTTAGGATGGTGGAATGACCTTTAAAGGCTTGAGAGCCGAAGGCATGTTCGGGATGAAAGTGGGTAGTCGTGAGCAACAGTGCCTTCGAGCCTGCTACCTCCCTTGCTTTCTGAAGTACCCGTTGACCATTTTCTCTCCCCAGCCCGCTATCAACAACGAGTACGGCGTCTGTGCCGATCACGATCCCAATATTGGATACTAGGTTAATGTACTGGTCAGGAATTACCATGACCCCTGGAGCAATTTCCCGCGCCAATTCTGGTTGAACTACGGGAGGACGGTTCGTATATTGAGTCATCGCTTCTTCTCCAATCGTAACTATAGGCGTACAACACTCCTCAACGAGACGAAAGTACTCTTGTCGGTCGAGTTCACGACTCGAAACCCTTCTTTCAGTCGCCTCTCTCCGGCGAAGAAGAGTACTTCATTTTCGGTCTGTTGACGCAGGGAGTCGAGAATGGTTGTTGAGCGGCCCCCTGTTGGATACAATACTACTAGATGATCCCCTCCAGATATTGGACAAAGAGGGATTTCTGTTGGTTAGGCCACATATGGAGCAGATTGTTGAAAACAAGCGAAGGAGCATATGGAACAGAGAAAGATTCATGAGAGAGAAGACCCGCGGGTGCTACGCACACGGCAACTCTTGCTGCAAGCCGTTTCTGACCTCTTCTTAGAAAAGGGCTTTTATGCGATGGCGGTGCAAGATATTACGGAGCGGGCGAGAGTCAATCGAGGAACCTTTTATACCCATTTTGAGGACAAGTACGCGATCTTGGAATGCTGGCTGCGTGAGCAATTTCAGCAGCATGTTGCGAGTACCGTGCTCTTCTCAGATACGTGGAACCTCAGCACCTTACACCTGCTCATTCAGAGCGTCGTTGAATGGTTCACGCAATTACACCAGTTGACCAGATCAGCTGATCGGTCACTAATTCCGCTGGTGGTGACAACCCTGCAAGAAGCCCTCTTTGAACTGCTTTTGCAGAGCTTCAAGACAGTTGTCAGCTCTGAACGGAATCAGCAAGTCGACCTGGAAACTGCTGCTATGGTCGCCAGTTGGGCGATCTTTGGGACAGGCTTCCAATGTTTCCACCAATGGGATGAACAGACGGTAGCATTGCCACAAGAAGAGTTAGTGAGCCAGGTGACACGAGTACTGATGAGTGGCTTAGCACAAGCACTGCCCTCTTTTTCACTCACTTGAGTTAATCAGAAATAGAAGGAAATCGTTTTTGGGCAAGTGAGGAAGCTTACAAGAGTCTTCCTGTCTTTCGACAGAAGCTACAACCAATCATTCCTCATAGCTCTTAACACAACACTTGCATAAACTGCACCCTGAATGCCTGTACGTTTATATATATCGAGACACGAAGAGAGAATGAGCAAGCCTGTATTGTATAACTCTTGTTTGTCGCTACCGCTATAGGCGGCAAGACGTAGCAAGCATTCTGCTGCTATAGCATTCTCCGCCAACGGGTGCATCCTTATAGCAGTGCGTCCGACAGCGCTTTCGTCGAGGGGTCCATCAAACAATAGATTGCTCTCTTCGTCAAAAAGTTCTTTGAGCGCAAACCGCATCAGTGTCAGGGCAATTTGCATATACTTTTCTGTGGAATGACGTTCATACGCATCCAGCAGTGCGCGCGTCAACAAGATAGTGTCTGTTAACTGACTGGGAAGCGCGATGCATCCATCTATGGCGTAGTGATAGACGTTCCCGCCGTCCTGTATCATATGCTCACATAGATAATCGAGTATGGAGAGTGCCATTGCATCCAATGCTGGTTGCTGTAGCACCTGTGCGGCCAGGAGGTATGTGGAGGCCATATGTGCGTTCCATGATGTGTAGATAGTAGTATCTATACCTGGCTTCTCTCTGGTTGCGCGTGAGTAGAGGGCTGGCTCATAGTATTCCTCATCCGCGCGTTGACTGCCAGCGAAGACGTGCAGAGATGGTTGCCAGAGCGTTGAATTGCAGTAGCGAATCAGGGATTGCGCGAGTTCACTCCACAGTGCATTCCGCGTCACCTCAAATGCACGTAAGAGCAGGTGCAACATAGACGCGTTCTCTTCGAGCATTTTCTCGGTATGTGGCGTACTCCAGTCACTGGCGGCAGAATAGCGGAAGAAGCCACCATCCTCTTTGTCCCACAAGCCACCATCGCGCATTTGCTCTAACGAGTAGCTCACCATCTCAGTGAATACGGTTGTGGAGGATGAGTCATGTTGCGCTAATTGTAAAAGCAATTCTAACGCTTCGGGATGAGGAAATTTCAGATGTTTGTGAATAGTAAAGC